>CAYYBN010000062.1:1125-9414 GCA_964470225.1 uncultured Methylotenera sp.
AAGGGCTGGTGCCGATGTCGCCAAACACGACGCCGAGTGCTGCTAGCGCCATGGTATGCAATGCGGTGTTTTGGCTTTGGGTAGAATCCATGTAGTGGACTGAAAGAGGCAAAGCGCCATTATCAGCGAATTTTTTTGAGCAACCAATGCTTTTATGACAATTTGCTGCTGTAAACCTGTCGCTGTGGGGAAATCTCCACACTGTTTAATGATGATTGGCAGATTAACACACGTTGAACCATAAGGCCTGCGTGGAGCACGCTGGCATGGGGCTGGATGCTTCTGGTAACTTTGGCTCAACTACGCTTGTTTGCAGACGTTTGGTTTGCATTGACTGGGCGATGATCCGCACTGACTTGCACTGCAGCATTGCCATCGGCAAACGTCAACCGCAACATTTGCCCCGCATGAATCGCCTGTTGACTCGACACCAGCACGCCATCGGTGCTGTGCACCAGGGCAAAGCCTCTTGCAAGGACTTGTTGCGGATTAAGTTGTTGCAGGCTGGACGCCAGTTGCTGCAAGTGCTGCTGTTGCCGTTGCAATTGTTGACGGCAGGCCAGCCTGAGACGGTGTTGCCATTGCTGACACCATTGCTGCCGTTGCTGAATTTGTTGCACTGGAGAGAGCAGACGTCGGCTCAGAAAATCCAGTGTTTGCGACTGCTGTTGCAGTTTGGCCTGCATACATTGCATCAGCCGCTGTTGCCAGCGTTCTAGCTGCGCTTTCAGTTGCAGCTGGTCAGGACAGCACAACTCTGCGGCAGCGGTTGGTGTGGCGGCACGCAAATCGGCAACAAAATCACTGATGGTGATATCTGTCTCATGGCCAACGCCACTAATGGTTGGAATCGTGCAAGCGGCAATGGCACGCGCCACAATGGATTCATTAAATGCCCACAGGTCTTCGAGGCTGCCGCCGCCACGACAAATCAGCAAGGTATCCACTTCGGCGCGGGTGCTGGCTGTGGCGATAGCGTTGGCCAGCATGGCTGGTGCTTCCTTGCCTTGCACCGGGCTGGGATAAATAATCACGCGCAGTCCAGGTTGGCGTCGACGCAATGTGGTCAACACATCTTGCAATGCGGCAGCATCAGCCGAAGTGACGATACCGATGCAGCGAGGTTGAGCAGGAATGGCTTTTTTTCGAGCAGCGTCGAACAGACCCTCCGACTGCAATTGTGCTTTTAATTGCTCAAAAGCAGCATGCAGACGGCCCAGCCCCGTCAGTTGGATGTCGCCACGTGCCTCATACAGGCTGAGGGTGGCACGCGCTTCTACATGTTCGCCATCGCGTGGGGTAAAATTGGCATAGGTATTTCGACCCTTGAACATGACGCAGCGGATTTGTGCCCGTTCATCCTTGAGCGAGAAATACCAGTGGCCACTGGCGGCCCGGGTAAAGTTTGAGACTTCTCCGGCTATCGATAACAATGGAAAATGCTGCTCAAGGAGTTGTTTACTCAAGCGATTAAGCTCGCTGACCGTTAATGGCGCATGCAACGAAGTCAAGTTGATTTCTGTCATACCCACATTATCTATTACAATTTTGATTTATGAAATCCACATTACATACGCTTCATCCGTTGTTGCAAGGCCGAACAGGCCCTGCCTTAGGTGCCATCGTCAGTATTGGCCTCGTCGTGCTTGCATTGTTTATTCAGACGCGCTTTCAGCTTGAACCCTGCCCGTTGTGTATTACGCAACGGATGGTGTTTCTTGGACTGGGACTGCTTTTTTTGTTGGCTGCCGTGCTACCCAGATATGGAAACATGGCGTTGGTCTGGTTTGTGTTCCAAGGCCTGACGGCAGCAGGCGGAATGGGTGTTGCCGTTCGCCACTGGTGGCTGCAAGCGCATCATGGTGAACTGATTGCTGACTGTGGCGTTGGTTTCGATTATATGTTTGATAACTTCCCGCTACAAAAAGCGCTGCGGCTGCTGTTTAGAGGTACCGGGGATTGTGCGGCCATCGACTGGACCTGGTTGGGCTTGAGTTTGCCGCAATTGGCATTGATTGCCTACATCGGTTTGGCTGGCTATGCCCTTGTGTTGTTTAGCATTAATCGTCAGCGGAGTTGCATTTGCCTGCGTTGAAGCTCATAACCATGCATGGCAAGCCGTACACTGGGTTTACTCTCGTGTTGCTGTGTACCTGTCTGTGGCTGCCGTTGATGACGCTGGCGGGCAATGTAGCCCAGACCAGCCAACCTATCAGTGTTGAAGGGGCGGTGTCTGCGCATCCCAACGATACACACATCCACCTTACGGATGAAACCCTAACCGTAGATGCGAATCAGGACGCTGCCCAAGCTGAAGACCAGGATGAAAATGCCAGTACAGATTTAACCCCTGAATCAGCGAGTGGTATGGATGAAACCAGCCCGCAGTCACCTGCGTTGGCGACAGCTACACCCGAACACAGCGATGCGGCAGTCATGGTCTTGCCATTGACAGAGGTGAGCCAACCAGACACTGTGTTGCATTCCCCGGCAGGGGCATCTGCTCCGCCGGTCGACACCAGCGCAAGCGTGCCGAACGTGGCAACGCCCAGTTCACCGCTAAAGGACAAGCCTTTCCGATTGCGCGCTCAACCAGCAAACCTGACCGATAATCCTTACAAACTGCTGGTCAGTTTGGCATTTGGTACCAAAAATGCACTGGGCATACGCTCATACGAGGAGGCGCATCAGTATTTTTGTGAGTTGGCGCGTGATAAGCAAGATGCCAATGCCCAGTTTGCCATGGGGTGGTTGTACACCATGGGCAAAGGGGTGATTGTGAACCATGACATTGCCAGTTATTTTTTCACTAAATCTGCTGCCCAGGGTCAACGAGACGCTGTGCAGTGGCTAGGCCGGCTTCAGGGCGATGCTGAACTGGCGGATATACCCACGTGCATGACCAAGCCAGCGCCGCCACCGCCTGTGATTGCACAGACATTACCGCCCACAGTTGCGTCAGAGGCTAACGTCAAAACAGAGCAAACCTTTTTAGACGAAGTCAGGCGTTTCCCAAGAGGGCCTATCTACGCACTGGTGAGCAAGCATGCACCGTCTTATGACATCGACGTCGACTTTGCCATGGCTGTCATCGCCGTAGAGTCAGGCTTTAATCCAAAAGCCAAGTCACCGAAAAATGCGCAGGGGCTGATGCAGCTCATGCCAGAAACACAAGTCCGTTTCAATGTAAAAGACCCTTACAACCCTGAGCAAAACATCAAAGGCGGATTATCCTATTTGCGCTGGTTGCTGAACTTCTTCAAGGGCGATGTCGAGTTGGTCGTGGCCGCCTACAATGCGGGCGAGCACAATGTTCTCAAATACCGTGGCGTTCCACCGTTTCAGGAGACACGCGAGTATGTCAAAAAAATTTCTGTTTACTATAAAAAGAAGTTTCACGCCTACACAGACGATGGACAACGTGTGATGGATAAGAAGTACACAAAATGATAGAGTGTGCCCTTGCACAGAGGGCGTATACGATGTCCCTGCATGACACTGAACACACCACCATGACTTTTCAATCGCTCGCCGATTTTGTCGGCAACACGCCGCTAGTGCGCTTGCAGCGCATGAATCCGAATCCGATGAATACCATACTGCTCAAGCTGGAGGGCAATAATCCGGCCGGTTCGGTCAAGGACAGGCCTGCTTACAGCATGATTTTGCGCGCCGAACAACGCGGGCAAATTAAGCCCGGCGACACGCTGATTGAGGCCACCAGTGGCAACACCGGCATTGCGCTGGCCATGGTGGCGGCCATGCGCGGCTATAAAATGGTATTGGTGATGCCGGAAAACCAGAGTGTGGAACGTCGTCAAAGCATGAAGGCCTATGGCGCCGAGCTGGTGTTGACCCCCAAAGATGGCAGTATGGAACTCGCGCGCGATGTGGCGCTCAAGTTGCAAGCCGAGGGTGAGGGTATCGTGCTCGATCAGTTTGGCAACCTGGACAATCCACAGGCGCATTACGAAGGTACCGGGCCCGAAATTTGGCGCGATACGCAGGGCACCGTCACCCACTTTATCTCCAGCATGGGCACCACCGGCACCATCATGGGCACCTCGCGTTTTCTAAAAGAACAGAATCCAGCCATTCAGATTATCGGTGTGCAGCCGGAAGAGGGCGCGCAAATTCCCGGTATCCGTAAATGGCCAGACGCTTATTTGCCAAAAATCTACGACGCCAAACGTGTGGATCAGTTGCGCTATGTCAGCCAACAACATGCTGAAGAGACCACCCGCAAACTGGCCACCAAAGAAGGTATTTTTGCCGGCATCTCCAGTGGTGGCGCTCTATATACCGCCATGCAGTTGTCGAAAGAGGTAAATAACGCCGTGATCGTCAGCATCATCTGCGATCGCGGTGACCGCTATTTGTCGACCGGGGTGTTTCCAGGCTGATGGCACGCTGGCTGCTTCTGTGCTGCATGTGTCTGGCGATGCCGGCCTGGGGCATCAGCCAGTTGACGCTGAGCGCAGACAGTATTAGCAATGACCTGGTCACGCTGGTCAAACCGCGCGCCACGCTGGACTTGCGGCGTACGCAAGCCATGCTGGTACATGCCGACAGCCTGCGCCTGGGCGAGGCTACGCTGGAGCAACCGGAAATCGAGGTCGAAGTCAGTCAGCATCCGGCGTTGCGCATCAGCACCCGCGAAATGCAACTTGAACAATACCAATTACGTCAGCCACGCATTGTGCTCGATTATCAGCATAACCCGTCACAACCCACCTTGTCATTTGATGCTGACGTAAAATCCAGACTAGATCCTGTATGGGGCAAGTTTCATTTGAATTGCCTGATTCCTGCGCAGGCCGGACAACAGTTATGGCGTTGCAGTGACGGTATTTATCAGGATGTGCGTTCTCAAGTGCCGTTTGTCATTGAGGTGATGCCCACACTGGGTAATCAGGCCAGTGACCAGCAGCGCGGATTGCAGGTGTTGCTGCATGTGGAGCAGGCCCGCTTTGCCGACGAAAGCGGTCTGCATGCCGGTGAAAAACTCAGCGGGGACATCCGGCTTTCAGCCTATGCGCAGGCTGGCGGCTGGCGCTGGCAGGGAGAGTTCGACTGGTCGCAGGGGGAGCTGTTTTGGCAACCGTTCTATTTTGCCAATGGCCGCAAACGCTTCGAGATTCGCGGCTTTTATCAGGCACCCTATGTGGATATTGCACATGCCAGCCTGCAATTACAGGGGGTGGGTACGCTGCATAGCAGTAGCCGCATTAACCTGGACAGCAAAGCTTTTGAGTGGCTAAAAGTCGAAGGCAAGCAGGTCGATTTTAACGGTGTGTATAGCGCTTTTATCCAACCGCTGGTGGCGCAATCTGCCTTTGGCAATTTGCAGGTCTCCGGTCAGGCCGACTGGTCATTTGAGGCGCAAGGCTTGCAGCCCAGCCGTTTTCAATTGGATATTCGTGATGCCAGTGTGGAAGACAAAGCTGGTAAGTTTGGTTTTGCCCATTTTAATGCCCATATTCCCTGGGACTACGACACTCCACAGCGCCTGGAAATGGGCTATCAGTCTGGCCATGTGTTGAATATTCCGCTGGGGGCCACGCGCTGGCAGGCCGAGGTCAATCGTTTTGCCATCACGGCCGACAAACTGTCCTTGCCCATACTGGATGGTGCGCTGGACTTTGAGCAGGTGTCCGCCGCCTGGATTAACCAGAGTATGGTCTGGTCGGTGAAAATGGACATGCAGCCCATCAGCATGCAACGCTTTAGTCAGGCCTTACACTGGCCAGAAATGCGTGGTCAGATTGATGGCGCCATACCGCTGGTGACCTATGCCAACCAGCAATTGCGCATGGAGGGTGAAATGCAGTTCAGCCTGTTTAATGGCCGAGTGGGGCTGTCTGACCTGCAACTGGATGACCCGTTGGGTGCCGTGCCCAAATTACATGCCAACCTCAGCATGCGTCAGATTGACCTCGGCGAAATTACGCGCACGTTTAACTTTGGCTCGATTACCGGCCAACTGGAAGGCGATGTCAAGCACCTGCGTTTACAGCAATGGAAGCCTGTGTACATGGATGCGGTCATCCAAACCGCTGAAGGACCGTTTGACAAAAAGGTATCGCAACGCGCGGTCGAAAATATTACGGCATTAGGCGGCGAAGGCACGGCAGCGGCATTGCAACGTACGTTTTTACGCTTTTTCAAATCGTTTGGCTACGAGAAAATAGGTTTGCGCTGTGAGTTACGTGGCGATATCTGCAAAATGGGCGGGGTTGAAAACACGACAGACGGCTTTATCATACTCAAAGGTCAAGGTGCGCCCACGGTCAATGTCAACGGCTATACCCGATATGTCAGCTGGAAAGACCTGTTGGCGCGCATGCAACGCATTACCGACCGCAATACTAAAATGATTATTCAATAGTGATGGGAACCGCTGTGATGAACACTGTATCTTCAAAACCATGGCGATGGACAATTGTCTTGTTACTGGTCATGCTGCAAAATGCCTGCATTACGATTAATATTTATTTTCCTGCCGCAGCAGCTGAAAAAGCGGCGGACAAAGTCATAGACGAGATCTGGCAAACCTTGCCTGATGGCACTGGTAACACGGGTAAAGCAGCGTCACCGGCCAACACAGAGGCACCCGTACCTTCAGCGCCTGCTGCAAGCCCTGCCTCGACTGGGGTGCAGCCATGAACACGCCCATCATCGTGGCCATTATCGCGGCTATCCAGGTGAGCCGGGGGCGGCTGCTGGCAGTGTGTTCAGCATGGGTGCTTGGCATGGCTGTCCTCAGCATGTCATTCACAGCCCTGGCGGAAGCTGACCTTGACGTGAATACACCTGCCATGCAGGCGCTGAAGTCGCGCATGAAGCAACGCCATTTGCAATTGCTCAACCTGTACCAGACCGGTGCGGTTGGCTTGACTAACGATGGGTATATTGCCGTGCGCGAGGCCAGTGTGATACCACTGTCACAGCGGGCGGCATTGGCGGCGCTGGTCAAGGACGAAAACAACGACCGTAGTGCTTTGTATAGCGGCATTGCCAGTGCCAATGGACATCCTGAATGGACCGGAGAGATTCAGCGTATTTTTGCCCAGCGTTGGCTAGAGCGTGCTCAGCCAGGCTGGTACCTGCAAAAAGATGAGCAGTGGTTTAAAAAGTAGTCAGGTTCGTTTGACCGGTGATTCAGCAAGGTGCATGGCTTGGACCGAAATGGTCAGTTATGACGCATATGCGGCATTACCGGGCCATGCAGAGGTGAGAATGAATAGCTAGGTAGTCTGTGGCACGCTGGCCACAGTGACGCAATGTGCGCAGCAATAAATCTTTATGAAAAACAGACTGTTAGAGTCAGGCTTCTTGATTTGTGCAACCGAGTGCAGCCGAAAGGTATGCGTGCATTTTGCAGGGCTGCATGCCGCGAATAAGGTGGTAAACCACTGTTAATTCGGTTTCAGGCATGGTGATTGCATGGCTACTTGATGCATATTGCGTTGAAAGGAGTTGGTCGTGCCTAACAATCTTTTCGTACTGCCCCGGTTTGGTCGCGCTATCCAGTCTGATGATCTCGGTATCTACTACATACTGAATCAACACACTGGTCAGGTGCGCAGTCTGATACAACTGGCGCTGGAGAATCTGCACTGGTATTTGTTGCAGTTACAACCCATCGCTGATGGGTTAGATTACCGCTGGTCAGTGATGTCGCGCGCGTTAGAATGTGATTTAAAGCCGGCCACTGATAAGCAAATTGCCCACTACTTTGCCAAATCTGAGTATGCCGAGCCTGCGGGCGCCTGGCAGGTGATGCGTAATGCCGATTTTGGCTTCGCCAAATTTACACCTATCGAGACCACGCAAGATGTCAGCTATGCCATTCTGACGTTTGATGGCGAAGAGATGCGACGGCCAATTCGCTTGCACAAGGCGCCTGCCGAATGGCTGGAAGACGAGGCGGTCGACTTGCCAATGTCATTACGCAGTACCGAAACCGCCTGAGCCTGTCCAAACCAGCGATTCACAGCGCACAGTCAGCCTAAACCGAGGCTGTGATTGGCCTGTCTGGTCATCCCTTGGCGGCTATGCTAAGGTATGCCCCTCTTTGTATTAGGTGTGCGTATGTTGAGTTTGGTGTTTGATATCGAAACCATTCCCGATGTGGCCGGTATACGGTCTTTACATGGGTTGCCCAATCATTTAAGCGATGCTGAAGTCGCCAACATCGCTTTTCATCAACGCAGGCAGCATAACGGCACTGATTTTCTGCCGCATCACTTGCAGCGTGTTTGCGCCATTTCCTGTGCCTTGCGTGAG
>CAYYBN010000063.1:0-9380 GCA_964470225.1 uncultured Methylotenera sp.
GGGCTTCAGAGGCATTTTTTACCCCGCCGATGCCTAATCCTTCGCGTTGCCCCAAGGTGTAATACGTTAGCCCTTCATGGCTGCCAATGGCTTGATCTGTGCCAAAAATTCGTATTTCACCGGGCTGCCTGGGGATGTAGCGTGCGAGAAATTCACGGAAAGGCCGCTCGCCAATAAAGCAAATGCCGGTAGAATCTTTTTTCTCGGCATTGGCCAGGCCATATTCACGCGCAATCTCGCGTACTTCGCGCTTGAGATATTTACCCAGCGGAAACAGCGTTTTAGAAAGTTGCGCCTGATTCAGGCGTGACAAAAAGTAACTCTGGTCTTTGCTGCCATCATCGGCCTTGAGCAACTGAAAATTGCCCGGCTGAATCGGATTTTCACGCACCTGCGCATAATGCCCGGTGGCAATCAGATCTGCGCCCATACTCATGGCATGGTCCAGAAAAGCCTTGAACTTGATTTCGGCGTTACACAGAATATCCGGGTTAGGCGTGCGCCCGGCCTGATACTCCTGCAAAAAGTTGGCAAACACACGGTCCTTGTACTCAGCACTGAAGTTCACCGTTTCAATATCAATGCCAATCTTGTCAGCCGCCGATACCGCATCAATCAAATCCTGACGCGAAGAGCAATACTCGTCAGTATCCTCATCCTCCCAGTTTTTCATAAACAGGCCAGTGACTTCATAGCCCTGCTGCTTCAACAACAAAGCGGTGACCGATGAATCAACTCCGCCGGACAATCCGACAATAACGTGTGGCTTACTCATAATGCGTGACCCAAATGCTGCAACAAATCCAAAGAATAACGTTTCCCCGCCAGATAATCTTGTACGCACAACAACACCTGCGGACTGCGCATCAACGCGCCTTCAGCCGCAATCTCCGCCTCGGTTTTCCAGACGGTGCGAATAATGCCCTCATCCAACGCCCGCTCAGGATAATGCGCACCCAACTTGCCGGTAAAAGCAAACCTTACATAGGTAATGCCATTGAGCGGATGCTGCCAGTGGTAAATACCCACCAAAGCCTCAGGTGTGAAATCGTATGCCGTCTCTTCCAGCGTTTCGCGAATGGCCGCCGCAATAATGGTTTCGCCTTCTTCGAGGTGTCCGGCTGGCTGATTAAAGCGGTTGCCACGGTCAGTGGTTTCTTCCACCAGCAAAAACTTGCCGTCCTGCTCGACAATGGCGGCAACGGTGACGTTGGGCTTCCATTGATGTGCAGATTTGGAGGGATTTGATGCTAAGGAATTCAAGATATGCGGGTTCTGTTCAAAACGATATTTTACCGCTATGTGATTGATTGAGCGAGGGATAGTTTTGTACTTGATGTTTTCGATGCGATAAAACACATACTGGCGATGGGTTAAATCCAAGACAATCAGCCAAATGAAGCAATTGTCTTGAGAGTTGTAATCTTCACCAACCTCTCTGCATTGTCATCCATCAAAAACAGATATATTATGACCATATGGTCATAATTATGGAGCCATCATGAAATCCGTACCTGTAGTGGAAGCCAAAGCCAATTTTTCAGCGCTTTTGAGCAGTGTCAGCGCGTGAGAAGAAATTGCGATTACGCGTCACGGCAAGGTGATCGCACGGATAGTGCCTGAAAAATCACAATCCGCCGCAGATGTGTTCAAGCCTTTGTGGGAATCAGGCGAATTTGACGTTGAAGCACCAGAGGATTTGCAGGCTGAAAACGTGCCAACACTGGGTGAATAAGCATGCGCTATTTACTGGATACCAATATTTTGATCGCAGCGATCAAAGGCAAAACCGAGGTGGCCAAAAAATTGGCTGAGATTGCTGCCAATGAACTGTTATTGTCCAGCATTGTACTGGGAGAGCTTGAGTTTGGCGCTGAAAAAAGCGCCTTCCCAGAGCCTAACCGAGCGCGTATTCATACCTTGCTTTCGAAAATCACCATGGTTGGCACTGATGCAAACACAAGTTTGCATTATGGAAAAATTCGCGCGGCACTCGAAAAAGCCGGTACACCGATTGGTGCCAATGATATGTTGATTGCCGCACAAGCATTGGCTGAAAATGTCACGCTGGTGACTGATAACACCAAAGAATTTTCGCGGGTGCATGGCTTGAAAATTGAAAATTGGTTAGATCGTTAGCCTTGCAAACAATGGAGGTCTGTCGATGATTTTTGTATGCACTGCTTATGCGAAAAGCTTTGGAAACAACCCTTCCAGCCCATGCGCAATAAATTCCACCGCCATCGCCGCCAACACCAGCCCCATCAGCCGCGTGACGATGTTGATACCTATGGTGCCCAGATAGTGCGTGATGCCATCTGCCAGTTGCAACAAACCCCAAATAAACAAGGCAATCAGCGCGACCGGGAATATCAGGCTAACGTGCCCCCAAAAGCCGGGGTGTTGTTGTGCGGTGAGTATCATGCTCGAAATCGCGCCCGGCCCGGCCAGTAGGGGGATACTGAGCGGCACAATCGCAATCACTTCGCGCTCTGCCATGTCTTGCGCTTCTTCTGCGGTTTGACGGGTGCCACTTTGTTTGCCATGCATCATGGAAATAGAAATCAGCAATAGCAATATCCCGCCACCAACCTGAAACGAGGGGATGGTGATGCCGAAAAAGTCCAGGATTTTATCGCCGATAAACGCCGACACGCACAGCACAATCATGACCGTCATGGCGACGGTACGCGCCGTTTTGGCGCGTTCAGCCTGACTCCAGCCACTGGTGGCGCTGATAAAAATTGGCAAACAGCCGATAGGGTTGACGATGGCAATCAGGGCGATGGCGACTTTGAGCAGGTAAGCGTATTCGGTCATAACAACTGCACTCCCAGAACTTTGGCGGCTTTATTTGACAGCATGGTTTATGAAGATGTTGCCAGAGAACAGCCTCATCAACGATCTTCAAGTACAATTTGACTTAGGGATTTGCCATCACTCAAATATTGTAGGCATGTAAAAACAGGCTTCTTCCCACTCCATTCGACAGCGCCTTGACATGAAAGATTGTGCAAAGCATGTTGAGCGATGCTTTCAATACGAGCAATTGGTTTGCCATGCTTGGTAATTACAAAGGTCTTACCAGATTGAACCTCACTGAGAATGCTGGAAAGTTTTTTCTAAGCATCTGAACAGTCATTTGCATGGTGACCTCCTTAAGTCGAAATGAGAGTTAATTTACCATCAAGCGCCATTTGCACAAATAAGATTAAGTAACATCGTCTCTTGAATGTCACTCTCGCGTATGCGGGAATCCATTCACAACTTTTTACAGATTAAATAGCACTTGGTCGCGGAGTGTCGGCCCTATTTTAGGACAGCATACTGAAGCAAGTTTAGCTTTAGACTGAGTCAGAACAATCTTCATTATTTGAAGGTAGGGCTTTTAAACTTCTCAGTTGCAAAGCGCCACTTTAATAGGCTTGGCGCTTCTCAAAAAATGTAATCGGTTGCGGCGGCGGCATCTGTGTAATGTGTTTGCGCACCTTGCCCATCACATGCATTTCACATGGTTTGCAATCGAACTTGAGGGTGTATCTGTCGTTACCACTAATCAGCGTCATCGGTTCGGCGGTGACGGTGCCTTGCACGCCGATGACGCCTTTGGCTTCTTTCGGGCACAGACCGTGACTAAAACGCAGGCAGTGTTTGGTAATCATCACTGGCACTTCTTCCAGTTCCTCATTTGCTTCATAGGCGCTGGCGATGAGTTTGACGCCGTGCTTGTTATAGACATTGGCCAGATAACTCAGGCTATCTTGCGGATACATGGCAGGGGGTTCTGCCGCGAGTCTTAATGTGGGGCGTTCATAGCCCAGCATTCTGATTTGTATGAGTTGCTCAATCGCATCCCTGCGTAACTGGTTAACGGTAGAGGCAGGTAGAAACCAGTACTGCGTCAGTTCCAGACTGATTTCACGGGCGACAAAATCGGTATTGCCCAGTTTGGCCAGATTTTCCCGCAACGAGATTTCTGCTTTTTGCGTATCGTTGGCGACCTGTTTTTCGGCTGTGCATTGTGCAGTTGCGCTAAAGCCTTGCTCATCGGTCAGCGTTAGAGCAAAACCGTCGCGGGTTTCATACAGCACCGCATCCAGCGCAATCTTGCGTGTTGCGGAGTCTTTTTCCAGCAAGCGCATAAAGGCGTGGTCGCGGTTGCGGTAGAGCTGGGTGTTGTTGCGGATATCCGCTGGCATTTCGTTGGGGAACAGCCGTTGCGTGTCGTTATCCAGCGCTTGTACCGTATTTACGCGCAAGCCAACCAGCTCTTTGTGCACGTCAAAAAAGCACACACCATCACCATTATGCAGCGTCACGTTGGTGCTCACATCAATAAAATCCTTGCCCACTTTGCGTACCTTGCCGAGTTCTTCGCCTGCGAATTTGGGCGTATCAAACGCGCCAATATCGGCCTGGCGGCCATGGGCAAAATAATCGGTGGCACTGCGGTTAAAGGTTTTTTCCGGTTGCGGGGTGAAGGTGTAGGTGGAATGCCCGGCAGAGGATTTAGCATATTCTGGCATTTCCACCAGAATCTCGTCGAGTAACTGGCGGTAATGCGCAGTAGCGTTTTTCACATAGGGCAAGTCTTTGTAACGGCCCTCGATTTTAAAGCTGCTGACGCCAGCGGCAATCAATGCGCGCAGGTTGGCGCTTTGGTCGTTGTCTTTCATCGAAAGGAAATGCTTGTCCTTGCCAATGATGCGGCCTTTTTGGTCTTCCAGCGTATAAGGCAAGCGGCATTCTTGCGAGCACTCACCACGGTTGGCGCTGCGGCCGGTATGCGCATGGCTGATAAAACATTGGCCGCTAAACGCCACACACAAGGCGCCATGAATAAAATATTCGAGATTGGCGGTGGTGGCATCGGCAATCTTCTTCACCGTGGCAATATCCAGCTCGCGTGCCAGCACCAGTTGGCTAAACCCCACTTGGTCTAAAAACTGCGCTTTTTCAACGGTTCGAATATCGGTTTGCGTGCTGGCGTGTAGCTGGATGGGCGGCAAATCCATGGCGAGCAGACCCATGTCCTGCACAATCAGCGCATCCACGCCGGCATCGTAGAGCTGATATACCAACTGGCGCACGCCTTCCAGCTCGTTGTCATGAAATATGGTATTAAGTGCGACAAACACTTCGGCATGAAAACGATGGGCGTGCGCGACCAGTCTGGCGATGTCCTGTACCGTATTTGGCGCCTTGGCACGCGCCCCAAAGGCCGGACCGCCGATATACACGGCATCCGCGCCGTGATTGATGGCTTCTATGCCAAAGTCTGCATTTTTGGCCGGTGCCAGCAGTTCGAGATGTTTGCGCGTTTTTTGCATGGATTATGCATATAAATCAATAAGATGCGCACTATAGCACAAAGCGGCATTTGACAGGGAAAGCTTGAGGTGTTACTTTGGTAACACTTTTTAAGCAAAAAGGAATGCAGCATGGCGACCACCAGCTTGAAGTTACCCGACAGTTTGAAGGAGCGCGTGGCAAAGTTGGCAGAAGCGGCTGGCAAGACACCGCATGCTTTTATGGTCGAAGCCATCGAGCAGGAAGCCAGTCGCAATGAACAATATCAGGCCTTTTTAGCGGAAGCTGAGGCCTCTTGGCAAGCGTATCAAGCCACTGGATTGGCCTACGATGCTGACGAGGTAAATGCCTATTTTCGCGCAAAACTGCAAGGTGTTGAGCTGCCCAAGCCAGCACTCAAAAAATACAAATAACGCGCTCTCGTGGCCACCATTAACTACACGCCCAAATTTTGGGAACACATGGCGCGTATCACCGACTTTCTTGCTACGGTGGCCGATCGTCCACTAGCCTTGCACACTTATGATTTGATTATTCATGGCATACAGATATTGATCCATCACCCAGAAATCGGCAGAAAATCCTCGCAGTCTGATTTTCGTGAACTGATTATTTCGCATGGCAACACCGGCTACATTGCGTTGTACCGATACCAGCAATTGACTGAAATTGTCACCGTCGTGGCCATCCGACATCAACGAGAAAGTGGTTACCATTGAGTCATTCTTCATCCCTTTTACAACGCTCCTTACAAGCCGTCTGGCACCCTTGCACGCAGATGAAACACCACCAACAGTTTCCGCTGGTGCCGATTGCGCGTGGCGAAGGCGCATGGCTGTTTGATACCGAGGGCAAGGGCTATCTGGATGCGGTCAGTAGCTGGTGGGTCAATCTGTTTGGCCACAACCAGCCACAGATTAAACACGCCATCAAAGCCCAGCTCGACCAGCTGGAACATGTGATGCTGGCCGGGTTTACCCATGCGCCGGTGGTCGAACTCTCAGAAAAGCTGGCTGCACTCACCGGCCTGGGCCATGCCTTTTATGGCTCGGATGGTGCCAGCGCCACCGAGATTGCGCTGAAAATGAGTTTTCATTACTGGCGCAACAGCGGTAAACCGCAAAAAACCAAATTCCTCAGTTTGCAGAACAGTTATCACGGCGAAACGCTGGGCGCGCTGGCAGTCACCGATGTTGCCCTATTTACTGACACCTATGCGCCTTTGCTGCGACAGTCGGCGCATATGCCCAGCCCGGACAGCCGTCTGGCCGCACCGGGCGAATCGGAAGCGGACTATGCCTTGCGTTCTGCCGAGGCGCTGGAACAGTATGTGGCGAGGCACCATGCCGAGCTGGCGGCGTTTATCATCGAACCGCTGGTGCAAGGCGCCGCCGGGATGGCGATGTATCACCCGCTGTATCTGCGCCGTGTGCGCGAGATTTGTACCCAGTATCAGTTGCATCTGATTGCCGATGAAATCGCCGTCGGCTTTGGCCGTACCGGCACCCTGTTCGCCTGCGAACAGGCGGGAGAGAACGGAGATGGCTGCAAAGTCAGCGAGATTGCCGATTTCATTTGTCTGTCTAAAGGCATTACCGGCGGTTATCTGCCTTTGTCGGTGGTGCTCACCACCGATGACATCTATCAGGCGTTTTACCACGACCAGACCGTCAAAGGCTTTTTACATAGCCATAGCTATACCGGTAATCCGCTGGCGTGTAGCGCGGCACTGGCTACCTTGCAACTGTTTGCCGAGCGCGATGTGCTGAGCGAAAACCGCCAAAGGGCGCAAACGCTGTGGCAGGCAGTACAAGCTTATGATTTACCGTTACAGCATATCCGGCAACGCGGCATGATTACGGCGTTTGAGGTCAACACTTCGCAGCCACAGTTTGCCCGCGCCTGTTATGCGGCTGCACTGAAACATGGCTTGTTGCTGCGGCCAATCGGCAATACCGTGTACTGGATGCCGCCCTATTGCCTAAGTGAGGCCGATCAGGCACATCTGGTGTCGGCCACCCGACTGGCGATACTGGAGTGTTTGTGATGGATTGGATTGCAAGTGTATGGCAACGCATTTGTGCGCAGGCATGGCGATGGGCCATGGCAGTTCTCTTGGCGACGATGCCGGTACACGCCGCTTTACCCACCACGACACCCACCACTTTACCTATGGTCTGGCAACAGGCACTGGCCAAAGCACAACTACCTCTGGACAGCGTGGCCATTGTGGTACAACCGCTGGATGGCGGCCCGCCATTGCTCAACCACAATGCCAGCAAAGCCATGAATCCGGCCAGCGTCATGAAACTGGTGACCACCTATGCTGCGCTGGAAGCATTGGGCCCGGCCTACCGCTGGAAAACCGAAGTCTACCGCACTGGCACGCTAAGCAACGGCGTACTGGATGGCGATCTGATCCTTAAAGGTTATGGCGACCCAGCGTTGAATCTGCCAGAATTCTGGCGACTGCTGCAACAGATACAGCAACAAGGCATACGCCAAATTAAAGGCGCACTGGTGCTGGATGGCAGTGTGTTTGCGCCCGAAGTCAGTCAGCGCCCTGTGCTCGATAACGAACCCTTACGCGCCTATAACGCCGCGCCAGCCGCCTTGCTGCTCAATGGTCGCCACAGCAGTTTTCGTTTTGCCATCGACAGACAAAATGGCAAAGCGCTTGTAAGCATACAACCCGAATTTGAACTGCCCGCCATCCGTGTCAATAACCAGATGCAGGTGCGGAAAGCGGCTTGCACCGACTGGCGTGCCGACTTGCATTATCAAGCGATGACACAGGACGATGGTGTACAACTGACATTTAGCGGCAGCCTGCCCGATCAATGCGACGAGCGCTACCTAGAACTTAGCCTGCTGCCTGATCCGCTGTATCTGGCGCAAACGTTTAAAACCATTTGGGCGCAACTCGGCGGGCGTTGGGAGGGTCAGGCGCGTTCCGGCAAGCTTCCCCCAGCCGCAACACTGGTGACCACTTGGTGGTCAGCGCCGCTGGAAAGCGTGCTGCATGACATCAATAAATGGAGCAACAATGTTATGGCCAGACAGCTGCTGCTTACTCTTGGTCTGGAGGCCGGACTGCAACCGGTGGATGAGTCGCTGGCGACCCAAGCCCTGATACAAAGTTTGCGTCAACGCGGTTTGCAGTTTCCCGAACTGGTGATAGAAAATGGCGCGGGCTTGTCGCGGCAGGAGCGCATCAGCGCGGAACATTTAAGCCAATTGCTCGTCACAGCCTATCAGCGTCCGGGCATGCCGGTGATGATGGCCTCTTTGCCGATACTGGGTGTCGATGGCACCACCAAAAAACGGCTGGCAGACACCGAGAGCAAAGGCATGGCCTATTTGAAGACCGGCTCGCTGGAAGGCGTCAGCAGTCTGGCCGGTTATGTGCAAGACAAGCAGGGCAAACGCTATGTGCTGGTAATTATGGCCAATCATGCCCAGGCCGCTGCCATTCGTCCGTTGCAAGACCGCTTGTTACAGCAACTGATTAATGGACTGAATTGATGTTGTGGACCAAGCAAGATGCATACTTCGCTTGCGCATTAAGAACGAACTCTCTTAGGGCCGACTTGCGCTGCATCAAACCATTTTTGACAAAAACGCGTATCATGGCGTACGTATTGAGGAGCCGATTTTGAATAAACCTATTTTCCAACTGACAGCGCTGACTTTGTTGTTGTTATCCATCGCTGGTTGTCAGGCACAATCCAATCAAACCGATAGCAAAGAAAGCACACACATGGTAGCCAACATCACCAGCTTGCAAAAAATTGATACTCAAGTAGGTACGGGTCGTGAGGCCGAAGCTGGTTTTAACGTCACCGTGCACTACACCGGCTGGTTGTACGATGCCAGCAAAGACGACCACAAAGGCAAAAAATTTGACAGCAGTCTGGACCGCAATACGCCATTCAATTTCTTTTTGGGCGGTGGCCAAGTGATTCAGGGCTGGGATGAAGGTGTGCAAGGTATGAAAGTCGGCGGTAAACGCACATTGATTATCCCATCTGAGATGGGCTACGGCGCGCGTGGTGCTGGTGGTGTGATTC
>CAYYBN010000064.1:0-9356 GCA_964470225.1 uncultured Methylotenera sp.
GAACATCCGCATCCTATGTCGCCCGATGCCACCATTGCACCAGCATTTGTGCATTTGCGCTGCCACAGCGAATATTCGATTGTCGACGGTACGGTGCGCATAGAGGATTATGTCAAAACAGCACGTGCCGATGGCATGCCGGCACTTGCTTTGACTGATTTAGCCAATGTTTTTGGTGCTATCAAGTTTTACAAAGCAGCACGCGGCAAAGGCATCAAACCGCTGATAGGTTGCGATGTATGGGTAGAGAATAACAAGCAGCGCGACCAGCCCTACCGCTTGTTGTTGCTGGTGCAAAATCAGCTCGGATATCGCAACTTGTGCGAGTTGCTGAGTCAGGCCTATTTACATAATCAGTACCGTGAACGTGCTGAGTTAAAGACCGAATGGCTGGTGCAACAAAATCAAGGCTTGATTCTGTTGTCAGGTTTTGCGGCCGGTGATGTTGGGATGGCCTTGCAGGCCGGGCAGACGGCGTTAGCAAGACAACTGGCTGAGCAATGGGCGCAGCATTTTGATGGCCGCTATTATCTGGAGTTACAGCGCGTACATGCGGCAGACAGCAACGAATCAGGCACCCAGGAAGCGCTGATACGGCAAACCGTACAACTGGCGCAACAACTGCAACTACCGGTGGTGGCCACACACCCGGTGCAGTTTCAAACCCCGGATGACTACATGGCACACGAGGCGCGTACCTGCATTGCCGAGGGCTATGTGCTGGCCGACACACGCCGTCCACGCCGCTTTGTGCCCAGCCAGTACATCAAAACCCAGGCAGACATGCAGGCCTTGTTCGCCGATATACCGGCTGCCCTGCAAAACTCGGTGGAAATCGCCAAGCGTTGCAACCTGACCCTGACCCTGGGCAAAAATTACCTGCCGGACTTTCCTACCCCCAACGGTGAAAGTCTGGATGCCTATCTGGTGGATCAGTCTAAGCTTGGACTAGAGCGCCGTTTGCAAGTCCTGTTTCCAGACGAGGCTGAGCGCGATGCGCAACGACCCGTCTACGAGCAACGGCTGCAATTCGAGTGCGGCATTATTATCCAGATGGGATTCCCCGGCTATTTTCTGATCGTGGCTGACTTTATTAACTGGGCCAAAAACAATGGCGTGCCGGTGGGGCCGGGCCGGGGTTCTGGTGCCGGTTCGCTGGTGGCCTACAGCCTAGGCATTACCGATCTGGATCCACTCAAATACAACTTGCTATTTGAGCGTTTTCTGAACCCGGAACGGGTGTCCATGCCTGACTTTGATATTGACTTCTGCCAGGAAGGGCGCGACCGCGTCATTGACTACGTCAAGCACAAATATGGCCTGGCCTCGGTGTCGCAAATTGCCACCTTCGGTACCATGGCGGCCAAAGCGGTGATCCGCGATGTTGGTCGCGTACTGGATTTACCGTTTAATTTTGTCGATGGCATCGCCAAGTTAATTCCTCTGGAGCTGGGCATAACGCTGGAAGCTGCGCTGGAAAAAGAACCGGCCTTGCAGGAGCGCCGCGAAAAAGAAGAAGAAGTGGCCGAGCTGCTGTCACTGGCGCTGCGGTTGGAAGGCCTGGTGCGTAATGTGGGCATGCACGCCGGTGGTGTACTGATCGCCCCTGGCAAGATTTCTGACTTTTCGCCTATCTACTGCCAGCCCAATGGCGATAGTCTGGTCAGCCAATACGATAAAGATGATGTTGAAGCCGTTGGTCTGGTCAAGTTTGACTTTCTCGGCCTGCGTACGCTGACCATCCTCAATATGGCGCTGGAAAACGCCAATGCCCAGCGTGCGCTGGCGCAATTGCCGCCGCTGAGTTTTGAAACCATTCCGCTGGATGACAAAAAAAGCTATCACTTGCTGAAAACCGCCAATACCACGGCAGTGTTCCAGCTGGAGTCGCGCGGCATGAAAGACATGCTCAAGCAGGCAAAGCCTGATTTGTTTGAAGACATTATCGCGCTGGTAGCATTGTACCGTCCTGGCCCTATGGATTTGATTCCCGACTTTTGCCGCCGCAAGCACGGTTTGCAGCGGGTGGAGTATCCGCATCCGTCGACTGAAAGCATTCTCAAGGAAACCTATGGCATTGCCGTGTATCAGGAACAGGTGATGCAGATTGCGCAGGTGGTGGCTGGCTACAGTCTCGGTGGTGCCGACCTGTTGCGTCGTGCCATGGGTAAAAAGAAACCCGAGGAAATGGTCAAGCAGCGCGAGATTTTCAACGAAGGTGCGCTGAAAAACGGGCTCACCTTGCAGCAATCGAATGACCTGTTTGACTTGCTGGAAAAGTTTGCCGGTTACGGCTTTAACAAATCGCATGCGGCCGCCTATGCCTTGGTGGCCTACCATACGGCCTACCTCAAGGCACATTATCCGGCGGCGTTTTTAGCGGCCACCATGTCGGCCGACATGAACAACACCGATAACGTGCATACCTTTTTTGATGATTGCGGCGCCAATCAGGTTGAAGTATTGCCCCCAGACATCAATAGCAGTGTCTACCAGTTCAAACCACTCGATGCACAGCATGTGCTCTATGGTTTGGGGGCGATCAAGGGTACCGGTCTGGCTGCGATTGAAGTGATACTGGCCTCGCGCCAGCAGCAAGGGCCATTTAAGGATCTGTTTGATTTCTGTCAGCGCCTGGACTTGCGCAAAGTCAACCGGCGCGTGATTGAATCGCTGATTCGCGCCGGGGCGTTTGACCAACTGGATGGCAACCGTGCCGCCTTGCTGGCCGGCCTCGATATGGCGATTAGCGCGGCAGAGCAAAGTGCCGCCCATGCCGGTCAGGACTGCCTGTTTGGCGGTGTGGTGGAGAGCAATCAGCGCCTGCCTGATATTCCGCCTTGGAGCCCGGAGCAAGCTTTGCAGGAAGAAAAAACCGCGCTGGGCTTTTATTTGAGTGGCCATCCATTCCTCAGTTATAAAGCGCAGCTGGGGCCGTTTATCAAAGGCAATCTCAGCGAATTGGCAGTGCAAGAGCAACCTAAGCTGCTGGCCGGTGTGGTGATGGGGGTGCGCGTGCGCATGACCCAGCGCGGTAAAATGGCCATCGTGACTTTGGATGATGCGGTCGGCCGTGTGGATGTGGTGGTGGGGGCCGAATTGCTCAACCTGCATGCGGCATGGATCAAAGAGGACCAGTTGCTGATTGTGGAAGGCCGCATCAGCAATGACGAGTTTTCCGGCGGTATCCGAGTCAGTGCCCGTAAGCTGTATGACTTGGTGGCGGTACGCAACCGTTTTGCGCAAATGTTGACCCTCAGTTGTAATGGGCAGTCGGATGTGCATAGGCTGATACAGGCACTGACCCCTTACCGTTACGCCAGTGAGGAAATGAAACGCTGTCCGGTAAAAATCGACTATCATAATCAGTTGGCACAGGTGAGCTTGATGCTGGGTGAAGACTGGCAGGTGGTCTTGCGCGAAGACTTGCTGGACAATTTACATGCCTGGTTGTCGAAAGAAAACGTCAAAATCCTTTATAATCACTAAAAATTATTCCCAAGTAGCCCTATGAGCACGAAGCAATTAACCCCGAGTAAACTGACTTATCTTGACTTTGAGCAATCAATTGCCGAGCTGGAAAAGCGTATCGAAGCCTTGCAGGTCTCTCACGATGAGCACGATGCCCTGGACATTTCTAAAGAGCTGGCCTTGCTGGAACAAAAAAATAAAAAACTGCTTGAAGATACTTATCAGTCGCTGTCAGCCTGGCAGATTTCGCAAGTGGCCAGACATCCCCAGCGGCCCTATACGTTGGATTATATCCACGCCCTGTTTACTGATTTTCAGGAACTGCATGGCGACCGAGCTTATGCAGATGACCCGGCCATTGTGGCGGGGATTGCCCGCTTTAAAGGCACGCCGGTCATGGTGTTGGGTCACCAAAAAGGGCGCGATATCAAAGAACGTCAGTACCGCAATTTTGGTATGCCACGCCCGGAGGGCTATCGCAAGGCTTTGCGGCTTTTCCGCTTGGCTGAGAAATTCCAGATACCTATCATCACCTTTATTGATACACCGGGCGCTTACCCAGGCATAGGCGCTGAAGAGCGCGGTCAGTCGGAAGCCATCGCGCGCAACCTGTATGTGATGGCCGAACTGAAAACCCCGATTATCGGCATTGTAATTGGTGAAGGTGGCTCAGGCGGTGCGCTGGCACTGGGCGTGGTAGACCATCTAGCCATGCTGCAATACTCCACTTATTCGGTCATTTCTCCTGAAGGTTGTGCCTCTATTTTATGGAAGAGTGCCAGCAAAGCGCCAGAAGCCGCTGAAACCCTAGGCATTACTGCAGACCGCTTGAAAGGCCTGGGTTTGGTCGATAGTATTATCAGTGAACCTCTGGGTGGCGCGCATCGCAACTATGAAGAAGTGATGGATCGCGTTGCCAACACCATCAGCCATCAGTTGAAAACCTTGCAACAACGCAAAGTGCCACAATTACTGGCCAGCCGTTATGACAGGCTGATGAGCTACGGCAAGTTTAAAGTTCAGGTTGAAAAGTAATTCTGCATCGTCGGCACTGATAGAAGAGGTTGTTCGCAACCTCTTTTTTTTATTACCGGATGCGACTTCCAGCCCGGTCCGTCCTGTTCACTTATTAGTGGCCTTGAGCGGCGGTGTTGATTCAGTGGTGCTGTTGCATGTGATGCATGGGTTGCAACAACGCTACCCTTTTAAACTTTCCGCGATGCATGTGCACCATGGCTTGAATCCAGCCGCTGACCAGTGGCTGCAGTTCTGTCTTGCTCTTTGTCAGCGCTTGGATATCGCTTGTGACAGCCATCATCTGCAACTGCCCGCCCGCCCGGCGAATGGCATCGAAGCGGCGGCCAGAGATGGGCGCTATCAGGCGTTAACGGCGTGCATGCAGGCTACATCTGCCAGTGCCATGTTGACAGCGCACCATCAGCAAGATCAGGCTGAAACCTTGCTACTACAATTGGCGCGTGGTGCCGGGGTGAAAGGTCTCAGTGCGATGCCAGTATGGGATGCCGCTCGACAATTGCTACGGCCCATGCTTGGGGTGACTCAATCTGCCATCTACGGCTATGCCCGTCAGCATGCCTTGGAATGGGTGAGCGATGACAGTAATGACAACCAACGTTTTGAGCGCAATTTTATGCGTCATACGGTGATTCCGGTGATGCAACAGCGTTATCCGCAATTGACGCAAAATCTGGCCCGAACCAGTCAGCATCTGGCTGAGGCGCAATACCTGTTACAGGCTCTGGCCGACATTGACTTGCAAGCCTGCCAACCCACGCAGGCGTATGCTGGCCAATCGTTATCGCTGCCTGCATTGTTGTCACTGGGCGAAGCCAGGGCTAAGAATGTGCTGCGGCACTGGTGGGCACAAATGCAGGTCAGTCCGCCACCCAGCCGCCAATTGCGTGAATGCTGGCAGCAAGTGCCATCTGTGTCTGCGCAACACCGTTTTCAAATGGTATTACCCGCAACCACAGCGTCCACACCTTCCCATGTATTACAACATTACGCCCAGCGTTTGTATTGCCAGGCGGTGTTGCCGTCATTACCAAGCACGCCACTTGTTTGGAGCGGCCATGCGCAGCACATCTGGGGGGCGTGGCAGGTGCATTGCACGCTGGTACGTGGTCTGGGCATTGCGCTGGATAGACTGGGCTTGGAGCCCAACCATGTGGTTGCCCGTTGGAACGCGGGCTTACCAGTGCAGCTGCCTAAAGCGCAGGCGTTACGTTTGCATACGCGACAGGGGGGTGAACGCCTGCAACCGCATGCTCAACGGCCAACGCGCAGTCTAAAAACCTGTTTTCAGCTACAACAGGTGCCGCCTTGGCAGCGCGGCAGAATGCCATTAATCAGTTTATGTTCGCCCGCCAGTGCTGACGAGACACGCGCGAGCTATACAACGCTCATCGGCGTATTACCAGAATTGATTGATGTGCGCTGGCAAGCAACTGATGATCGTTTCGGCCTGCATTTTACGCTGCATCCACGTTTGACTGCTGATTAAATATGGTTGTTTACAGCCGCATTAGACTCTAAAATGGGCTGATATAAGCCAAATTATTGGTTTTTCTTGGCGGTTCGCAAAGGTTATCTGTATGTGATGATTGATTTTAAAGCTCATTTTTTTGGTAAAGTAATTTGGAATGTATCTTGCTGTTTTAAAGTGTTACATATCTCTTCATCAATAAAAATCGCAACATTTCTTGGGAAAACAAACAAAACATGAAAACTTCAAACCACCTCAAACCCATTGTAATTGCTGTACTGACTGCCTATGCCAACCAAGGTTTCGCAGCGGATACACAATCTGTTGAATTGGATACTGTGGAGGTAGTTAATACTACACCACTCAAAGGTGTGGGTTTGCCTATTCAAAAAGTGCCTGCTGCGGTGCAAGTCGTGAAAGAGAAAGATTTGCTAGAGCAAAAAAGTCTCAGTATCAGTGACTTTATCAATCAAAATTTGACAGGTGTGAATATCAATGAAATTCAGAATAACCCATACCAGCCTGATGTAAATTTCCGTGGCTTCACTGCGTCACCTTTATTGGGGACGCCTCAAGGATTGTCGGTGTTTGTGGATGGTGTGCGTGTCAATGAACCGTTTGGTGATGTCGTCAACTGGGATTTAATCCCGATGAATTCCATCCAGAGTATTTCGCTAGTGCCAGGCTCCAACCCCTTATTTGGACTGAACACTTTGGGTGGTGCATTGAATGTACAAACTAAAAATGGCCGTACACACCAAGGCGGTGCTGTTGAGGCGTATACAGGCTCATGGGAACGTCGCGCTGTAAATGCTGAATATGGCGGTGTATCCGAGGACGGCAGCAAAGATTACTTTATTTCTGGAAACAGCTTTAGTGAAGATGGCTGGCGCGACTTCTCACCTTCGCATGTCAATCAGATTTTTGGCAAGGTCGGCTGGCAAAATGAAAAGACTTCGATGAATCTGAGTTTGACACTGGCTGACAATAAGCTGGTTGGTAATGGCTTGGCACCGGGAAGCTTTTTACGATCACAGGGCTATGACAGCATACTTACACGTCCAGATGTTACTGAAAACAATATGGCTTTTTTAAACTTCAATTGGAGCCATTATTTGCGTGACGATATCCAGTTGAGCGGAAACTTGTTCTATCGAAATGCGCGCACGCGCACACTCAATGGAGATGGAAATGATGATTTTGAATTGGCCCCGGGTGGTCTAGCGGATAATAACAACGATTGTCTGGCAAATAATGACGCTGATGAAAATTGCTCTGGCGCAGTTAACAGAACACGTTCAAAACGAGTGGGTTATGGGTTCACTAGCCAAGCCACCTTTACTCAAGATGTATTTGGCCTCAAAAACCAGTTTATTTCAGGCCTGGGTTATGATCACGGTAAGACACATTTCACCCAAAATACTGAATATGGACTCATTAATGCTACGCGTGGAGTTGATGGTTTAGGCTTTTTCAACGACATTGATGAGCAGGTTAACTTGAAAGGGATCTCCAAGACATGGAGTCTGTTTGCCACAAACACATTATCGTTGAGTGATAAATGGCATCTTACCACCTCTGCACGTTACAACACTACCAAGGTTGATAATAATGACAAAATCACCCCAAGTGGTCCAGATTCACTGTCAGGAAATCATACGTTTAATCGCCTCAATCCTGCCATTGGTGTCAACTATACGCCATCCAAGGCTCTGACAGCCTATGCCTCCTACAACGAAGGCAGCCGCGCTCCCACAGCCATTGAACTTGGTTGCGCCAACGAGGCTATTGGTTGTCGTTTACCTAATGCGTTTGCAGGAGATCCACCATTGGATCAAGTGGTCACAAAAACCTTTGAAGGTGGTCTACGTGGTCAATTTGATACAAATATTGGTTGGGCACTGAACGGATACCGTTCAGAAAACCACGATGATATTCAGTTTATTTCATCCAATACCACCGGCTTGGGTTTCTTTGAGAACGTCGGCAAAACCCGTCGTCAAGGCATTGATGCCAGTATTTTTGGACGTATTGATGCGTTTAGTTGGTCCATGGGTTACAGTTTCGTGCATGCCACATACCAGTCTCAATTGTTTATTGCTAGTGAAACCAATAGTTCGGCACAAGATTTTGATGGCAATGGTTCTGATGAAATTCGTGTTAAAAAAGGTGACAACATTCCCGGTATCCCTAGGCATCAGTTGAAACTGCGTGTGGCTTACGACATGTCACCAAGCTGGAGTGTGGGTTCGAATATCTTTGCCTTCTCTGACCAATATGCCCGTGGCAACGAAAACAATCAACATCAGGGCAACGGTGCCAAGATTTCTGGCTATGCTATTGTAAACCTCGATAGCCGTTATACCTTTGGTAATGGCTGGCAAGTGTTTGCCAAGCTCAACAATGTGTTCGACCGTGAATACTATACAGCAGGCCTGTTGGGCGAGCATCGTTTTGATGCTAGCACTGGCAGTTTTACCGGAAATGAGACTTCAGAAGGATTTTTTGCGCCAGGTGCACCACGAGCAGGATGGATTGGCGCACGTTATGAGTTTGGTGGCAGAAAATCATCGGCTACATTGATAGACAAAGACTAACCAAAAAAAGGACTCCTGTGCTCGCATCAGTTGCATCAACCCCGGATATGCGTTTTCATTTAAGCACCAAAAAGAAGGTATTGCTGGTCGAAGATGAGGTGTTATTCGCACGTGCTGTCGTCAAGCGTCTGCACAAGGCCGGATTTGAATGCGAGCATGCGGAAACACTCCAAGATGCCCGCATGTTGGCCAAGCAGTTCGAGCCGGACCTTGCCTTACTGGACATGCGGTTGCCCGATGGTAATGGGCTGGATTTGTTACCCGAGTTTGTCAGCCGCAGTGTAGTCACCATTGTCATGACTGCCTTTGGTGAAGTATCCGATGCAGTAAATGCTATTAAATTAGGCGCGGTTGATTACCTTAAAAAGCCGATAGATTTGGATGAACTGTTACTGATTATCCAGAAAAACGAAAAAGCCTCCGAAATTCAGGCCAGCCTCGATTATTCCCGTCAGCGCGATGCTTTGGCCTTGGAGGGCGTGCAACTGATTGGTGAAAGTACGGTGATGCAAAACGTACGCCAACAAATCATGCGCATCTCGCAACTGAGTGCACTCAGTGATGCGGTACAACCGACCGTGCTCATCGTCGGTGAAACTGGCACCGGCAAGGATGTAGTCGCAAGATATCTGCACGCGCATTGTGCTAATCACGATAAACCGTTTGTACATGTGGATTGTGCCTCGCTACCCGCCGAACTCATTGAGAGCGAGCTGTTCGGTCACGAAAAGGGTGCCTTTACCAACGCCATTGCGTCAAGGCCGGGGCTCATTGAGTCAGCC
>CAYYBN010000065.1:0-9275 GCA_964470225.1 uncultured Methylotenera sp.
ACAGCGTTTATCATGCGATTAAACGTACGACCATCCGAGGGACCACTCACAACACTCCCTCAAACTATGACCGACCCTGTCACCTTTTGTTCAAGTGCGCAATTTTGGTCAGTACCAGTAAAAAGGGATTGTGTGGTACACAATCCCTTGGGGCGTTACATGCTTTTGACATGCCTTGCGTAAAACATAATTAAATTTTAGCCTGACAAACCAGCCGGCAGATTACCAGAATTTCCACCAGGGTTTCTTGCCATTGGAAGAGGTGCCAGCACCCTGGCTGATTACTTTCCCGATTCGGCTACCTTTTTCAAACTGGCCAAACCAGTATCAAAAAACTCATTAATGGCTTTGGTGGCAGCTTCGTCGTTTTGTTCCGGTTTCGGAATATTGGAGGAGTCAGCACGCGTGTAACTGCCTTTGACTGAAACCACAGTGTCGGTACCGTTGGCCGTCACACTGATAGTCGGGTAGAAGTTGGAGAACTGCAAGGTGCTTTTGTCATACAGATACTCGTATTTGAGTTTCATGCCTGCGTCATCAGCAGAGCGCAGTTTTTCTACCATGGTGCCGCCATTTTTCAGTTTGACGGTACGGTAAATGGCGCTGTCACCATTTTCGTCTTTTTTGCTTTCGGTTGTGGTGGTCGCCACGCCATCATGCCATGCTTGCTGATTGCCAAAATCTTTAACCAGCGCCCATACTTTGGCCGCTGGTGCCTTGATGGTGACCGTCTTTTCGAAGCGCAATGCTGCGGCACCATGAGCTGCGGCCTCGACTGGTAATAAGGGGATAAGGGCAATTGCGACTAGGCCCAAGATTTTTTTCATTTGAGGTCTCCTGATGAGGGTTGATGCGGTAAAACGTATATTTTCTGCGCTTGCAAAGAACACGTGACTTTACCTAAAAAATTACTTTTAGGCGACAAAATCGTGGCGTGCCCGGCAAAATCGCCGGCCATGGTGTATGAATGCAACAACGTCGTCATTTACTCATGGACTTTGAAAAATAAACGGGCCAAATGCACGGCACAACTTTGGGCTATCCAGCGTTTGCACCACTTTAAGACTGCGGCTGTCGATGATGGACACCGAGTCTGATCCCCAGTTAGCTACCAGCACCTGTTGGGTCTGCGCATCATAATCGATGCCTTCCGGAAACTCGCCTACCGCGATGGTTTGCAAAGTTTCGCCGCTATCGGTTTCAATCACGGATACCGTGTCGGCATGATTGTTGGTGACATATAACTGCTGACCATCGGACCGGAACGCCACACCATAAGGATGTTGGCCGGTTTTCAGCGTGCGCTGCTGGTAATTATCCACCTGCATTAAGGTCAGGCTGTTACTGACTACATTAATGACCGCCACAGTTCTGCCATCCGGACTCAAAGTCAAGGCAAATGGATGCAAGCCCACTGGTACTTGTGTCAGTGTTTTTAGTGTGCGTGTGTCTACTACGGTCACGTCGTTGCTGTCACGGTTGGCAATAAACAGTTTGCGGCCATCACGGCTGACTACCATGCCGGACGGTGTTTTGCCTGCGGCGAAGCTGCGCTGGTTTTCCGGGTGTGCTGTGTCTATGGCCAGTACTTGTGCGCCTCCCCAGTCGGCCACAAACAGGGTTTGGCCATCTGGAGTGACAGCGATGCCTACGGCTTGTACCTTGACTAAAATTTCTGATAATACTCGCATGCGACGCAGGTCGATAACCGACACACTTTGGCCGTTGGCATTTGAAATATAGGCACGCTGTTGCTTAAGTGCCAGAGCCACGCCCACAGGCGCCTTACCTACCGCCAGATGCTGCATGAGTTGGCGTTTTTCCACATCAATGACCGAGACCGTATCGCTGCCCTGGTTGGTAATCAAGGCCAAGACTCCGCTGTAGCTGTGTAGACTGGTAAAGCTTAGTAGCAGCAACAGGCCAAGTAAGCCAATTTTGGGGCGATAAAGGGAGTGCAGGGCGCTAGGCATGAAGTTAAGTGGATTTAACAAAGGCAATATTATAACGTTCAGATGCTACAAGTAACGTGACTGCGACTGGCGCGGTTGACGACAAGCGGCAAAACGCAGCTTTCAATTCGGCACAAAGTATGAAAAAATCGCAATAAATATTTTAGGCAGTAATTATGTTAGATCGTGATGGATATCGACCTAATGTGGGCATTATTTTATGTAATGCCCACAATCAGGTGTTTTGGGGCAAGCGCATCAGAGAGCATGCTTGGCAATTTCCGCAAGGTGGCATCAAATATGGCGAAACACCTGAGCAGGCCATGTACCGTGAGTTGATGGAAGAGGTTGGGTTACGTCCAGAGCATGTCAAAATTTTAGGTCGCACACGTGACTGGTTGCGCTACGAGGTGCCTTCCAGCTGGATTAAGCGTGAGTGGCGTGGCAGTTACAAAGGTCAAAAACAAATCTGGTTTTTGCTGCGATTGGTGGGGCGTGATAGCGATGTTTCCTTGCGAGCCACCGAGCATCCTGAGTTTGACGCCTGGCGCTGGAGCGATTACTGGGTGCCACTGGAAGATGTCATCGAGTTCAAGCGTGAGGTTTATCAATTGGCACTGAATGAGCTGGTTAACTTTCTGCATCATCCGGCTAAACGATACACGCAGGCTACCCGAAAGATGGGTGTCCGTGACACGGCCGTGGCCGATGACCACTCACATTCAATAGAACTGACTGACCCTAAACCATAACCGGCTTGGCATATAGCCCGTCTGTAACAGTAGGGATAAAACAAAAAAGCCTGAAAGAGCATATGGGTCACAAACGTGACCGCTAAACATCCCTATCACGTATCCAAAGCTTACCCGTAAGTGAGCAATATCAACCTCTCTCGATTTACGCACTGATTAGTTGTTTTTCCATACTCATGGCTTCTCCCAGTCGTACAGGTTTGCCTGCTTGCCAAGAGCGATGGAAGGACAGCACATCTTTCTCAAACAGCATGACTACCGTTGAGCCAAGCAGGAAGCGGCCCATTTCCTCCCCTTTTTTCAGGCGGATAAATCGGTTGCTGTAGTCCCAAGTCAGTATCTTGCCTGGGCGGGGTGGGTTGATCATACCGTCTTGCGCCTCATGCCAGACGGTAGCCATGCTGCCAACGATGGTTGCGCCGACCAATACCATGACAAAACGTCCATGTTGTGTCGATTCAAAGGTACACACCACACGCTCGTTGCGAGCGAACAAGCCCGGTACATGCGCTGCCGTCAAGGGGTTGACCGAGAACAGCTCACCTGGAACATACACCATTTGCAGCAGTTGGCCGTCGCAAGGCATATGTATACGGTGATAATCTCTGGGACTTAAATACAGACAGGCAAACTGGCCATTGTTAAAACGTGCAGCCAGACTGATATCACCACCGACCAAGGCTTGCGCGGAGTATTGGTGGCCTTTGGCTTGAAAAATCTGTCCAGCGAAGATGGCCCCAAACTGGCTGATGGCACCGTCTACTGGGCAAATGAAGTCGGCATCGGCCAGTGGCCGCGCACCGGGCTTGAGCGCACGGGTAAAAAACAGGTTAAAGCTCGAGTAACTGGCGAAGTCGGGATTAGCAGCCTCCTGTATGTTGACCTGATATTTGCGGGCAAACCAGCGGATAAACAGCGTGGTCAGTCGACCGGCCTGCCAGTGGGCCAGCTTGCCGGCAACGATGGTCAGCCATTGTTTAGGCGCGATGTATTGAATCAAAATTGCAAGTTTCACTAGGGGTTCCGTCGCTTTTAGTGGGTGGCTTATCTTACCAATAAACACAGGTGGCTTGTACCTAAAGGGTCATGCCATTGATGCTGCAAGCACACCCGGCATGCATTGGGCAACAAAAAAGCACAGAAAGCGTATCAGCCTCTGTGCTTTTTGCTTATTCAACTATGCATGCAGTTGCATAGATGCCAAGCATCGCCGGATGGGCTAGCTTAGTTTTTAGATTGGTCTACCAATTTGTTTTTGGCAATCCAAGGCATCATGGCGCGCAGTTTGCCACCAACTACTTCAATTGGGTGAGCAGCGTTCAGGCGACGACGAGCGGTCATTTCCGGATAGTTGGTGCGGCCTTCCAGGATGAACTGTTTGGCATAGTTGCCATTCTGGATATTAGCCAGACACTCGCGCATGGCATCTTTGGACTGGCTGTTGATGACGCGTGGGCCGGTCACGTACTCGCCATACTCCGCATTGTTGGAGATGGAGTAATTCATGTTGGCAATGCCGCCTTCGTACATCAGGTCAACAATCAGCTTCAGTTCGTGCAAGCACTCGAAGTAGGCCATTTCTGGCGCATAACCGGCTTCTACCAAAGTTTCAAAACCGGCTTTCACCAGTTCAACCGCGCCACCACACAATACTGCCTGTTCGCCGAACAAGTCAGTTTCGGTTTCTTCACGGAAGTCCGTTTCAATCACGCCACCTTTGGTGCCGCCATTGGCAGCTGCATAGGACAACGCAATCTCTTTGGCTTTGCCAGATACGTTTTGGTAGACGGCGATCAGTGAGGGGACGCCGCCACCTTTCAGGTATTCGGAACGCACAGTGTGGCCTGGACCCTTAGGCGCGATCATAATCACATCCAGGTCAGCGCGTGGCACGATCTGGTTGTAATGCACATTAAAGCCGTGGGCAAAAGCCAGCGCTGCGCCTTTTTTCAGATTAGGCGCGACTTCGGCATTGTAAATGCCGGCCATGGTTTCATCTGGCAACAACACCATGACCACGTCCGCGTCTTTGACGGCGGCTGCGATTTCCAGTGTTTTGTGACCGGCTGCTTCAGCCTTGGCCCAGGAACCACCGCCCTGACGCAGGCCGATAGTGACATCCACGCCGCTGTCACGCAGGTTGGCGGCGTGCGCGTGACCTTGTGAACCGTAACCAACGATGGTGACTTTTTTGCCCTTGATAATGCTCAAGTCGGCGTCTTTGTCGTAATAAACATTCATTTGAAAATATGCCTTTCGATTGGGTATAGGGTGTAACTTAAACTGTAATGATTAAACCTTGAGGATGCGGTCGCCACGGCCAATGCCAGAGGCACCTGTGCGCACGGTTTCCAGAATCGCGCTGCGGTCTATGGCTTCAATAAACGCATCCAGTTTGCTGCAAGAGCCGGTAAGCTCTATGGTGTAGCTGTTGTCGGCCACATCGATAATGCGGCCACGAAAAATGTCGCACATGCGCTTCATTTCATCTTTAAACACGCCGGAAGCCTTGACCTTCACCAGCATCAGTTCGCGTTCAATGTGCTTGCCATCATTCAGGTCCAGCACCTTGACCACGTCAATCAGCTTGTTGAGCTGTTTGATAATCTGTTCTATCACATCATCCGACCCGGTGGTGACGATGGTCATCCGTGACAGTGTAGGGTCTTCGGTGACTGCCACGGTCAGTGATTCAATGTTATATCCACGCGCCGAAAACAGTCCAGCCACACGTGACAGCGCGCCGGCTTCGTTTTCCATCAGGAGTGAAATAATGTGACGCACTATTGCTCCCCTTTCATGCGGCTAGTTGACAGCTGGCTGAGTACCATTTCGGACAAGCCCTTGCCGTTTTCAACCATCGGGAAGACGTTTTCTGTTTGGTCAGTCAAAAAGTCCATAAATACAAATTTGTCTTTTTTAGCAAAGGCTTCTTTTAATGCGCCCTCAACATCTGCTGGGTTGGTAATGCGCATGCCAACGTGACCATAAGACTCAGCCAGTTTGACAAAGTCAGGCAGGCTGTCCATGTAGGACTCGGAGTAACGGTTCTCGTAGAAGAACTCCTGCCACTGGCGCACCATGCCCAGGTAACGGTTATTTAACAGAATGACCTTGATCGGCAAACCGTATTGCGCACAAGTAGACAGTTCCTGAATGTTCATCTGGATACTGCCTTCACCGGTAATACAGGCCACTTGTGCATGTTTGTCAGCAAATTGACAGCCCATGGCATACGGCAGGCCAACACCCATGGTGCCCAGGCCGCCAGAGTTGATCCAGCGACGTGGCTGGTCAAACTTGTAATATTGCGCCGCCCACATCTGGTGCTGGCCCACGTCAGAGGTGACATAGGCTTCGCCTTTGGTCACTTCCCACAGCTTTTGCACCACGTATTGCGGTTTGATCACGCTGTCGGAATAGACGTAGTCTAGTGACTGTATGCCACGCCATTCATTGATCTGTTTCCACCATTCAGCCACATCGGTATGCTGGTTATCTTCCTGCGCCAGAATCTCGTTCATGTCGGCCAATACCGACTGCACGTCACCCACAATTGGCACATCGACTTTCACGCGCTTGGAAATGCTGGAAGGATCGACATCAATATGAATGATGGTGCGTTTCTGGCTGGTAAAGTGTTTAGGATTACCTACCACGCGGTCGTCAAAACGCGCACCCACGGCCAATAGCACGTCACAGTGCTGCATCGCCATGTTGGCTTCATAGGTGCCGTGCATGCCAAGCATGCCGACAAATTGCGGGTCGGTGGCCGGATAGCCGCCCAAGCCCATCAAGGTGTTGGTGACTGGAAAATTCAGTGCCTTGGCCAGTTTGACCAACTCGGCTGCGCCATTGCCCAACACTAAACCGCCGCCGGTATAAATCATTGGCCGTTTTGCACCCAGCAATAGTTTGACTGCTTTTTTGATCTGGCCGTTATGACCTTTCAAAATCGGATTGTATGAGCGCATTTCTACTGTTTTTGGGTAGATGAAGTCAGCCACATGGGCGGTGATGTCTTTGGGAATGTCGACCACGACCGGGCCTGGACGTCCCGTTTTGGCAATATAAAACGCTTTTTTAATGGTGGGCGCAATGTCTTTGACATGCTTGACCAAAAAGTTATGTTTCACACAGGGGCGCGTCACGCCCACCATATCGACTTCTTGGAATGCATCCAGACCAATGGCTGGCACCGGAACCTGACCGCTGATGACCACCAGAGGAACCGAGTCCATGTAGGCGGTGGCAATACCAGTCACCGCGTTGGTGGCGCCAGGGCCGCTGGTCACCAACGCCACGCCCACATCACCTGTGGCACGTGAATAGGCATCGGCGGCGTGCACCGCTGCTTGCTCATGACGCACCAGAATATGCTTGAAGCCATTCTGTTTATACAGTGCATCATAGATGTGTAACACCGCACCGCCAGGGTAGCCAAACACAAATTTGACTTTTTCCTCGTTCAGGCAGCGTACAACAATATCCGCGCCAGTCATGGATTTGGTGGAGGGATCGCTCGCGGTTTGGGTTGTGGAATCCATAAACCTTGTTATTGGTAAATATTATAGAACCCTAAAAGATAACTTGGTTTAGTAATTTGGTCAAGTAAAGCGCTTGGTTTTTAGATTGAACTTCAAAGTTTTATTGACAATAAAAATGAGAAGTATTATCATTTACAAAATATAAAGCAGTATGGTTGCGTGTCTTTCGCTTGTAATGACTGATTATGGTTGAGTTGCATTGAATCCGGCCAGGTTGTTCGCGCTGACATGACCGAAATCAAGCACTAGCGTCGCCTGCATGCTTATTTTTTTTCCATTTGGGTATCGATGCGCAACCAGCGAGGGCGAAACAAACTAACCATGTCTCTCCTGAGAAGGTTGCTGCAAGGTACCGTAACACCCAAGCAAGCAGGTGTCATGTTTAGCCGCATGACACTGGCATATCAGTTGGCTTTTTTTGTCAGGAAATTTAAATCATGTCAACATTAAGTGCTTATCTTAAACATGCAGCAGGTAGCGAGTATTGCCTCGATGCCGATACCTTGTTTGGGCAGGCCAGCCAGCTCACTATTCATCATGCCGGTGAGGTTTATGTATTAAGCAAAACCCGCCAGAATAAATTATTGCTGACCAAGCCGGAGTTGACTGTGCTCCCAATGCAAACAAACAACAGCATGACTGCGGTGTCTGACAACTTGTCAAAACAGAATCACGATTTAATAGCCCCCGTCGTTCCGATACCGTCCTGCACCAACGCTGATTCTGAATACAACAGTCAGGCTGAAGATGGCAATCCTCAACAGGAGCATCCACATGATTAAAGATGCCCATGCCAGAATTCTGTTGGCTGTTCATGGTGCTGACAATGTCGAAATGTGCGAGACCTGTGCTGTGGCTGAAGGCCATCTGGGTGCAACCAGTATGGGCGTTCATCTGCAGGATTTGTCCGTATTGAGCCAGTTGTTTACCGAAGCCGAGATGCGTTTTAACGCCTACCAGAAAGCCAAGACTGCTTTTGTGCAGTGGTCGCCGGTCAGCAAACAGGTACTGAATTGAGGTGGTTGCCTGCTATGCCTATCGCTTTGTCCTTACACTCGCCCACACAAAAGCCAACTTCATGGCCTCAGGTGCAGATGCAGCCGCACCAGGGGTGGTCTGTTAAGGCTGACGGTCACTGGTCAGCCGTTTATCGCTGGCCAGCCAACATGCCGGAGTGGTTTTTGCCGCACGCACAACGCCGTTGGTCCTATGGATGGTTGTGCTTAATCGTCATTGCCCTGCATGCAGGACTGTATTGGTGGCTAAGCAGTAATGTGTCGCCTAAAGTCAAGATAGCGCCAGAGCCATTACAAGTGGCATTGATACAACGCGAGGTCAAGTCAGCCAACCCTAGCCCTGAATTACTGCCTGTGGTCGAAAAAAAAACAGTCAAACAACCGCGTCAGCTTACCAAACAGACGCCATTGCCAACGCAAGAATCACCTCCTTTGCCAGTAGTGGAACGCATTACAGAATCATCCACGCAAGCCTCTAAGTTTGAGGCCAGCGTATCAGACCATGCGACTCCAGCGGAGGCGCCGCAAGCAGCTGCGCCCGCTGCCACGCCCGCTACTGTACCCACCCAAGCCGAACCTGAAGAAAAAGAGGAACCGCCCAAGTTTGGGGTGGCTTACCTGAACAACCCGGCACCAGCGTACCCGCGTTTATCCAAGCGTGCTGGCGAGCAGGGTCGGGTGCTGATGAAAGTGCTGGTATCTGTTGAGGGTTTGCCGGCCTCGGTTGAAGTGAGTAAAAGCAGTGGTTATGAGCAGCTGGATGCGGCTGCAATGGCGGCGGTCAAACAATGGCGTTTTGAACCGGCGCGTAAGGCTGGCAAAGCCCTGAGTGCCTACGTCATGGTACCGCTGTCATTTAGTTTGAATTAGACAGACGTTGTTAATGAATTTTAAACAGTCAAAGCGGCGCATTAAAACGTGCGTGTGATGCAAACCGGTTAGGCAGGCTCACCTTTTGGCCAGTCATTACCTGAACCAGGCGCATCAATCAACCCATTCAATCAAGTC
>CAYYBN010000066.1:0-2502 GCA_964470225.1 uncultured Methylotenera sp.
CTAGAAAAGTAGCTCAATTGGATTTATAGTTATAAGCATCCTCAAAATCTTTTGCGACGGATGCTTTGAAGCTGATGCTATATTTGCCATCTTCCTTTAAGACTTCGAGCAACGCCTCGTAGCTCATTTCTGGCTCGTTGGCACGTTGAGCAATCGCCGCCAAATCCTCTTGGTCTTCACGCATCAGCAAGCGGACGGCTTCATCTAGCAATTCAGAGAGTAAGCTATGATTGGTCGCAGCTTTAAGACGCAGTGCCTGATGGATGGCGGGATCAAAATAGACGGTGGCTCGTTTGGATAAATCTGCCATACATACTTCAATCGTAAAGATTTATAACATCATAGCATCATGATGTTATTGGCGCTTAGACGTAAAAAACCATGATGGTCTGTGCATGCAAAACGACATTTCAACCATAATGATACCGGCACGCCTCTATCTGTAACTCTTGTTCAGTCACCTGATATACCAGCCGATTCACATCATCAATCCGGCGTGACCAAAAGCCAGTTAAATCGCCCTTGAGTGGCTTTGGCTTGGCGATGCCAGTAAACGGTTCTCGTGCGGATGCTTCAATCAGCATAGTGGTGCGTTTGAGTGTTTTTTTATCTTGCGTTTTCCAGTAGTGGTAACCATCACAAACTTTGGGCGTAAAGACGATAAGCCTTGCCATGATGAAGCTTATTCTTGGATAAGCATTTTTGGTTCAGCTTTACCTGCTTTAAACCGTGCAATAGATTCAGCCAGATGCGCGGCATTGGCGGGGTTTTGCAGCAAGTGCAAGGTTTCCATCAGGCTGTTGTAATGGTCTAGCGACATGACCACTGCGTTGGCAACATCATGGCGGTTGATGATGGTGACATCCACCTCATAAACCACTTTATCCAACCCAGATTTGAGGGAATTGCGGGCTTCTGAATAACTGATGACGTGCAAAGCGCGAAAAAAAGCCGCTATGCAAAGCGGCTTAAATACACAACCAGGTTTGCTCACTACTTAACGGTTTCAATCACCCGCTTTAGAATGATGAAGCAGTTTATTGTTAAAAAATGAGTGTTCAGCTTTTGAAGATGATTACTTCATTTCATCTTTCTTCATTTCGTCTTTTTTCATGCCGTCTTTGGACATGCTGTCTTTTTTCATCATGTCATCTTTTTTCATGCCGTCTTTGGCCATGGCATCTTTAGCCATTTCGTCTTTCTTCATCATTTTGTCCTTTTTCATCATGTCGTCTTTCTTCATGCTGTCTTTGGACATGGCGTCTTTTGCCATCTCGTCTTTTTTCATTTCATCGGCGAAAGCGCCGTTCATACAGATTGCCAGTGTGGTTGCGAATATTACTGAGATTAATTTAGACATTACTGATTACTCCATTAAAAAAACAGGCAAAATTGCCAATAAAATCCTGATTCAGGCACCGCCAAACCAGTGATATCCTTGATCTTCCCAATAGCCGCCGGGATAGTCGTTGGTAACGTAAATTTCTGTGATGTGTTTTGGGTTTTTAAACCCGAGTTTTGTAGGCATACGCAATTTCATCGGGTAGCCGTATTCACGTGGCAAAGTGCGGTCGGCAAACGTGAGTGTGAGCAGTGTTTGGCTGTGCAAGGCGGTGGGCATATCAATACTGGTGTAGTAGTCATCTGCACATTTAAAGCCGACGTATTTGGCCGTGGTATCGGCACCTACTCTGTTTAAAAAGTCAGCAAAGCGAACGCCACCCCATTTGCCGATGGCACTCCACCCTTCTACGCAAATATGCCGCGTAACTTGCGTGGTTTGCGGCAGCAATGCCAACTGTGCCAGTGTCCAGGGCTTGCGTTCTCGAATCAGCCCACCCAATTGCAGACGGTAGCTGTCGCCATCCACATCCCGAATTTCATCTTCTCCGTAATAGGCATTAAAAGGAAACGGTTTGGTAATCATGCTTTCTGGGTAGGTGGGTGCGAGTTTATTGGGGTCAAATAAAAAGGCTTGCACGTTGTCGTTCCAGCGCGAGACTGAAATCAGCATTTTTTCTGCGGCATCTTCATCTGTGAGTGCGCAGCCACTGAGCATGGACAAGCCGCCCAGGCTTAATACTCGTTTACCAAAAAGACGACGGCTTTCGTTATCAAGCTGCTGGTGCACTTGCTTGATTAGGTACTTGGTATCGATGCTGGATTTGGGGGGAGTATTTGCCATGTGTAAACCCTATTTAGGATGCGCGCTTGCGAAACAGGCTGAGTATTGAAAAGCCCATCGATTTGAGTGTGGCTGGCACCAGTGCCACCATGAGCAAATGTATTGCAACAAAGCCAACGATGAAGACCATGGCGAAAAAATGCACGATGCGGGCGTTGTCAAAACCACCCATCAGTTCGCGTAACAGGGGAAATTGGGTAGAGTTCCAAATGGCCAAGCCGGAGCAAATGGCCACTGCAATCGCCATCATGACAGACACATAGGCCATTTTTTGCACGGCATTGGTTGATCTAGACTGTTTCTTTACGAAGTTCGTA
>CAYYBN010000066.1:2512-9199 GCA_964470225.1 uncultured Methylotenera sp.
AGGCCATTTTTTGCACGGCTTTGTATTGGGATAAATCGGCGTGTTGCAGCTTGAGATGCAGGGCGTCGTTAAAATCGGCCCATAATGCTGCGGGACGGATAGGAAAAAATTTGTCGCGCATTCGGCCACTGTACAGATTGACCAGCAGATAAATGATCGCATTCAACGCAAGTATCCACATGGCCGCAAAATGCCAGAGTATCCCCCCGCCCAGCCACCCGCCAATGGTGATGGATTTGGGAAACACAAAGTTAAAAATGGGGGAGGCATTGTAGATGCGCCAACCGCTGGTGACCATTAAAAAAATGGCCAGCGCATTGACCCAGTGACAGATTCTCACATACCGCGGGTGTAATGCTATTTGCATTGCAAGTCATCCAATCAAGTCACCACGAGAACCCAACTCACCAGTGTGAACTGCATCTCTTAAGTCTTAGTCGGACGGCTGGCGGATCACTTACAACTTTTTTTAAAAAATTTTGATAATCATTTTTTGAGCAATCATTAACCGTGACAAACATTGATGAATGACCAACGCTACATAGCATGCTGCGTTGTGAAATGTGCACACGCATCATCACTGGTGCGCATTATGGACGGCGCTTTTTCCAGCCATAGGGTTCCCCTGAGGGCAGGGTGCCATTGGTGATAGCGTCCACACCCAAACCACCCACCACAATATCATCCTGAATAGCCGTTGCAATCAGGCTGGCTGCAGGATTGTTACGCAAACGATGCGTAAATTTGAGTGAGGCGATCACGTCATCAAAGTCTTGATGTTTGATTTGGCCATCTTCAGTCCAATACACACGATTCATCATTTGATAATTTTGCCCGTCACGCTTTATTTAAAAATGCTTTTGAGTGTGTGTTTGATTAACTGATTTTTGTAATGCCGGTCACGTCTGCCTTTTTTCTCATGGCTGCGCTTGGCATTGCGTTTATCAAACACAATCTCGTCAATATTGGTCAAATCATCCAGTGATTGGATGTCATTGGGTGAGTTTCGTTTGGGCATGGGTGTTCACTATCGGCATCTGTACATTGCCATGACAATCCTTGGTGGGGGTTAGTTTTATCGGACAGTTGGCCAAGGGTTTATTGGTAGCCTTTGTCTTTGCTGCGTTTGATGCTTGCGCACAGCTGAGTGGGTTTTTGACTGACCCAAGCAATAAATTTGGCAATGTCGGGGTGGGCTTTGAGTGCCTCTATGCTAGCGTAATGACGTGCCAACTGGGTTTCGGTGAGCAAAGCGTGAATCTGTCGATGGCAAACCCTGTGCAAAATCACGGTTTCTGTACCGCCGCGCGATTTGGGTACCAAATGGTGTGCATCTCGCTGCGGCTTGGGTATAGGCCGCGTGCACAGCGGGCAAACCACTTCTGCTGCAACTAAATTGGTTTGATGCGACTCAGTGAGTGCAGCGATTTGCTTCTTTTTTACACGTCCACGCATTTAGCTGCCTAAGATAAGCATAATATGGTTAAGCACAATAAGGTTAATTACAACAAAGTTAATCACAATGTAGTTGAGCCACTCAAATGAAAACCAAAACTTGCCATTGCTGTGGCCTAGCATTCAGTGTCATGTATCGAATACAACTCAAAAAAGGAAAAGTTTGGGTGTTTGTGTGCGAAAGTTGTGTGTTGGTTGCGCAGAAGCTGCCGGATTATCGCTATGGCGGGACGTGGAAGGGGTGACTACGGCATGGCGGTTGATCGAATCACCCCTTTTTGCGTGAATTGAAATTCGCAGACGCTCAGGCCTGCCTAAAACTGCGTCAATTTTTCATCTATCCATACTTTGAGCAATGATTGGTATGGCACGTCTTTTTTATTGGCGGCGACTTTGAGTTTTTCGATCATGTCTACCGGCAACCGGATGGAAATTGATTTGGTGGTAGGTTTTAAATTCGGCAGACGCACATTTTTTGCCGGTATCCAATCGACATAATCAGTGCTGTCTTGCGCTTCCCAGAATGCACGTTCCTCTTGCTCGTTTGCAAACACGGGCGGTGTTTTATTCGGTTGTTTGCTCATAAATGTTCCTTTCCTTTTTGTGCATGTCACGCGCAGAAATCACCCGGATTTTTGAATTACTTGCGCGCAAGGTGAAGGTAAAGTGCAATAGCCTGCCTTGATCTGTTTGACCTAATGCATGCATCCTTACTTCAACATTTGAATGTTTGCTATCTTCTAAAATGAGTAGTGGCTGGTTAAAAAACACCTGCTCAGACTCACTTTGCGTAACACCATGTTTGTCGTTTTTACGCGCATTTCCGTCGTCCCAATCAAAACCGATGATGTCATTGAAATCAATCATGATTGTATACTACCATAATACACAAAAACGTCTGAACCATTATATCCTGCATTACTAAATGCACGAGTGCGTATCAAAAAAACTTCCTAAAGCGAGCATAAAAAAACCGCCTCACTAGGAGGCGGTTTTTATACAGCAACTGTTCTAAATTACAGAATAGATTTAACAGTAGCAACCACATTCTCTACTGTGAAACCGAAGTGTTTGAACAGTGCGCCGCCTGGTGCAGATTCACCGAAGGTATCGATACCCACGACTGCACCTTCAATGCCAACATACTTACGCCAGAAGTCTGGGTGAGCCGCTTCAACCGCCACGCGTTTTACGCCTGGGGTCAATACGCTGTCTTTGTAAGCTTGGTCTTGACGGTCAAATACGTTGGTGGATGGCATCGAAACCACACGCACTTTCGTACCGGCAGCGTTCAACTCAGCCGCTGCTTGAATGGCTAAATCTAACTCGGAACCGTTAGCGATGATGATCACATCCGCTTTACCGGCCACGTCAGAGAATACATAGCCACCCTTACGGATCAGGTCGAAGTCTTTAGCGTCGTGCTTGATGCCAGGCACAGCTTGACGGCTTAACACCAGGCTGGTTGGGCCTTCGGTACGCTCAACAGCAGCCACCCATGCAACGGTAGTTTCTGTAGAGTCGGCTGGACGCCATACATCCATACGTGGGATGTAACGCAGACCAGAAGTGTTTTCAACTGGTTGGTGAGTAGGACCATCTTCCCCTTGACCGATAGAGTCATGGGTCAGCACGTAAATCACGCGTTGATGCATCAACGCAGACATACGCATGCCGTTTTTCATGTAGTCAGAGAACATGTGGAAGGTACCGCCGTATGGCAACAAGCCACCGTGCAATGCCATACCGTTCATGATGGCAGCCATACCAAACTCACGAACACCATAAGAGATGTAGTTGCCTGGCTCTTTGGCGCTCACGTGTTTGAACTCTTTCGCTGCGGTCAGGTTAGAACCTGTCAGGTCAGCTGAACCACCCAGGAATTCTGGCAAGATGGGCGCCAAAGCAGTAATCGCTTTTTGTGAAGCCTGACGGGTTGCCAGTTTCTCAGCTTTTTCGTTGGTTTCAGCAATGATGGCGTCGGTCAGTGATTTCCAGTTAGCGGGCAGTTCACCGGCCATACGGCGTTTGAATTCAGCCGCTTCTGCTGGGTAGGCTTTAGCGTAAGCAGCGAACTTGTCGTTCCAAGCCGCTTCACGGGCAGCGCCTTTGGCTTTTTGATCCCAGCCTGCGTATACGTCAGCTGGAATTTCGAATGGCGCATGTGGCCAGCCGATTTCAGCACGGGTAGCAGCCACTTCAGCTTCGCCCAATGCGGAACCGTGGCAGTCGTGTGAACCGGATTTGTTTGGAGAGCCTTTACCGATGATGGTTTTGCAGCAGATCAGTGATGGTTTGTCGGTGACTTTCTTGGCAGCGTCAATCGCAGCCTGGATAGCCGCCTGGTCGTGACCATCGACTGAAACCACGTGCCAGCCGTAAGCAGTGAAGCGGCCTGCGGTGTCGTCTGTGTACCAGCCTTCGATGTGACCATCGATAGAAATACCGTTGTCATCCCAGAAAGCAATCAGTTTGCCCAGACCCCATGTACCGGCCAGTGCGCACGCTTCGTGAGAAACGCCTTCCATCATACAGCCGTCGCCCAGGAACACATAAGTGTAGTGGTCAACGATGTCGTGGCCTGGCTTGTTGAACTGATTAGCCAGCAGTTTTTCTGCCATGGCGAAACCTACGCCGTTGGCAATCCCTTGGCCCAATGGACCTGTGGTGGTTTCAACGCCTGGGGCATAACCGTACTCTGGGTGACCGGCGCAACGGGAGTGCAATTGACGGAATGTTTTGATGTCATCGATAGTGACATCGTAACCAGTCAGGTGTAGCAAAGAGTAAATCAGCATGGAGCCATGACCGTTGGACAATACAAAGCGGTCACGGTTAGCCCATTGCGGGTTGGTTGGGTTGTGGCTCAGATTGTGGTTCCACAATACTTCAGCAATTTCAGCCATGCCCATCGGTGCGCCTGGATGACCGGAGTTTGCTTTTTGTACAGCGTCCATGCTCAGAGCACGGATGGCGTTGCACAAGTCGACACGAGTTGCCATTGTTTTCTCCCTAGTGAAAATAACGAGCGGTCTTACACAGCAGATTGCAAAACCTTGATTGAATTCTTTAAAAAGCGCGGAAAAGGCACTTTTACGCAAAGGCTAGATTATTCACTAGATAGGCTGTTTGGGCAAGCGTAACGCACGGCAGATGTAAAGAAAAAGCAAATGGTTGGCTTTGGTAAAAACATAGGGCAAAACCTCACCACATAGACACTGAGGCATAGAGAAAAATCACTGGAAGACATGACGCTATCTAAACGGCCATGAGGACTTTCTCGGTGTCTGCGTGTCTCTGTGGTGAAAGCATTATTTCAACGCCGCAATCACCGACTCTATCGCCTGGCAGTTACCACGCGCATCGTCAAAGGTCAGTAACGGCGCTTTGCCATTGAGCACGCAATCACTAAAGTGCTCAATTTCGAGATTAAAGTGATTGGCTTTGGGCAACACCAGTGTTTCTGACTGGCCGCCTGCCTCCCAGCTAATCATCGGGTCATCCGTAGGGTAAGCCCACATATTGTGGCATTTGATCCAGCCTTTATCGCCTATTAGTTCGTACTCGGCCTTGCGACCGCGTTCGAAACTGACATCAAAGTGCCCATAACGTGCACGGCCCTGCGCATCTGGCCCAAAATCAAGCACACCGCTGGCCACCACATCGGCACCGTGTTCGTTGAGTTTGCCATACGCCGTGACATGCACAGGCTCGGCCGGGCCTTTTCCACCGCCAAAACACCAGCGCAAGGCATGAATCGCATACGGGCCGATATCCCACATGGCGCCGCCACCCTGCGCCATGGCGCGGTTAATGCGGTACATACGTGATGGCGCCATCAAAAATGAAAAACTGGCGCGACAGGACAGCACATCGCCGATTAAGCCACTATTCACCAGTTCCCATACCTTGGCATGCTGCGGATGAAAGCGGTACATAAAACCTTCCATCACCGTCACGCCTTTGGCCTTGGCAGCAGACTCTATGGCACTGATGGCAGCCAAATTGGTCGTCATCGGCTTTTCAATCAACACATGTTTGCCCGCCGCAATCGCCTTGAGTGCCCACTCGGCATGTTCCTCATTGGCCATCGGACAGTAGACAGCTTCAAGGTTATTGTCGGCAATTAGGCTATCGAGGTCGTCATAACAGGTTACGCCACTGATACCCGGCGCGTGCTTGTCCAAGGTTGCTTGAGCCGCGCCAGCGCGACGGCTGGCGATGGCCACCAATTGCGCATTCCCAGTCTCGACGATGGCTGGCAGCAGTCGCTCGTTGACGCGGGCTGCACCCAAGATGCCCCATTTTAGTTTTTTAGCCAATTCTTACCTCACAAAGTATTTAAGTGATTGAAATCAATCAATAAAAACGTGGATTATTGCCACATTAAAAAAAAGATTTATGATATTTGATAGATGTTGATTGAATGAGATTGCCATGTCTAACACACATAAACGTACTGCAAAAACTGCCAAAGCAAAACAAGCCAAAAAGGTTCGTCTAGAAACTGATTTTGCCGGCATCAAAGCTGGCGCCATGCTATTTGTCGCCACACCAGAGATATTACAACAATATATTGCGGGTATTCCTCGGGGCGAATTTCGAACGATACATCGCATACGCAACGAACTGGCACGGCAGCATCAATGTGATGCCACCTGCCCGGTATCAACAGCAATTTTTATCAGACAAGTCGCCGAACGTGCCCTGGAAGCAATCACTTCAGGCCAAACAGCAGACCAGGTGACACCTTTTTGGCGCGTCGTGGAACCCGACTCAAAAATCGCCAAACGTCTGAATGTAGACAGTGCGTGGCTGGCGCATATGCAAGTCACCGAGGGCATTAAACCTTCCACTTGATTGAACAACCAATACTGGCAATCTGCGCCTGAGGTCCCTGCCCTGTTTCTGCCACCAGCTTCATGGCATGGAATAACTCGCGGGTACTTTCTGGTGCAGTTTCCTTGCGGCTTTCGTCAAAACGGCCTCGGTATTGCAAGGCAAAGTCGTTGTTAAAGCCAAAAAAATCCGGGGTACACACCGCATCGTAGGCCTTGGCAACGGCCTGGGTTTCATCCAGCAAATACGGGAATGGCAATGCCAGTTCATCCACCAGTTTTTTCATATTTTCCGGGCTGTCTTCCGGGTAATCGGTCGGGTCATTGCTCATGATAGCCACGGTGTTCACGCCCAGTGCCTTGACGCCTCGGTCCGCGAACCCCGCCACCTGAC
>CAYYBN010000067.1:0-9051 GCA_964470225.1 uncultured Methylotenera sp.
GAGTGCATGACGACGGTTTGAGCGGAGAGATTTTTTAGAAAGTCCAATTGTACAGAGTCATATTGTGAAACTGCAGAAATGATGGTAATTCCTCTCCTGGCGGCTTCCTCCGCATAATAGTAAACACCATCCACTGACGAAAAATCAATCACAGCATCCACTGGATGCGCATCAAAAAGGCTGACTGGGTCATATGAATCCATGGGGTAAATCAGGCCGGGCTCATCAGACTCCACGCCCAGAAACTCTGGTACAGAACGATGCTCCAGCTTGCTCGATTTACGAATCACCCACTGCAGATTGGTCTTCTTTGACTCCAACAAAATACTGGCTACCGCCCTACCAGTTTTACCACACCCCATTAAACCCACTTTCATTTTTTACTCCTCTTCGTTTGACTGCTGCTCGTACTCCATCAAACCACGTATCAGCTTGAATAGCTCCCGACTACTCTTGGGGGCTTTTTGCTCGGCATGCTCTTTTTGCGCGTTGCGTATCAAAGTCCGCAAGGGCTGTATGCTGGACTGTGCTTGTGGAAACGCCTGGATATAGGCATCCAGTGCTTTCGGGTCCTCCAGCAAGCGGGTACGCCAGCGCTCCATATGGTGAAATTTGGCATTTTCTTCCTGATGCTTGCCTTCCCATCTTTGCAATTGCTCAACAATCGGGGCCAGATCGGTATCGCGCATCAAGCGGCCGATATATTGCATCTGCCGACGAATGGCACCGTTGGCGGTGATACGTTTGGCCTCGCGGATGGCATCGAGCAGGCTTTCTTCCAGGTTAAGTTTGTTCAGTTTATCTTTGGGCAATTCGACCAGCTTGCGGCCAATCTCCTGTGCGGCATCGGCTTCGGCCTTGAGGCGGGTTTTACTGGGCAGGGAATCTTCCGGCAGGGTATTTGTCATGAACAAGGTCATCTTTATCTCAATCGCGGTATGATAACAGCTTTACCGCACAAGCTAATCACAAGTCTACACGCCCATGCAACTGGATCAACTCAAACACATCGCACAAGACATCATCTCGCTGGCCAAAAAAGCCGGCGCCAGTAGCGCCGAAACCGAAGTCAGCTTTGGCACTGGCCAGAACGTGTCGGTACGCCAGGGTGAAACCGAAAATATAGAATACAACCGTGACAAAGGCTGTTCGGTCACCGTCTATTTTGGTCAGCGCAAAGGCTATGCCAGCAGTTCCGACCTGTCACCACAGGCCTTGCGCGATACGGTGGAAGCCGCCTGCAACATTGCCAAATACACCGCACAAGATCCGTTTTGCGGCTTGGCCGAAGCCGAGCGTATGGCGACTGTTTTCCCGGACTTGTCTTTGCATCATCCTTGGGATATCGCCGTTGAGGACGCGCTGGACATTGCCAAACGTTGCGAAGCGGCGGCACTGGCCGTCGACCGGCGTATCAGCAATAGTGAAGGTGCCAGTGTTTATACCCAGAGTGGTGCGTTTGCCTATGCCAACAGCCATGGCTTTGTTGGCGGCTACCCCAGTAGTCGCCATAGCATCAGTTGCTCGGTGATTGCTGAAGCCGATGACAGCATGCAACGCGATTACTGGTATTCCTCGACCCGCGATGCACTAGAATTACTCACGCCCGAACAGGTTGGCCGCATCAGTGGCGAACGTACCGTCAGACGTTTAGGTAGCCGTCCGATAAAAACCGGCCAATATCCGGTATTGTTTGAAGCACCGCTGGCCAGTGGCCTCATCAATACCCTGATTAGCGCGGTTTCCGGTGGCAATCTATACCGTAAATCTTCATTTTTGCTCGACAGTCTGGGCCAAACGATTGCCAGTCCAGTGCTACATATCGAGGAAGACCCGTTTATTCTCAAAGGCGCAGCCAGTAGCGCGTTTGACAGTGAAGGGGTGGCCTGCGCTGCGCGCACTCTGGTCAAAGACGGTGTGTTGCAAGGCTATCTCTTGGGTAGTTACTCAGCACGCAAGCTCGGCATGCAAAGTACTGGTAATGCTGGGGGGGCGCACAATATTTTGGTTCGTTCCAGCGGCGAGGATTTTGCCGGACTGCTGAAGACCATGGGTACTGGTCTATTGGTAACTGAACTTCTTGGCCATGGCATGAATATGGTTACTGGTGATTATTCACGTGGCGCAGCAGGCTTTTGGGTGGAGCAAGGGCTGATTGCCTACCCAGTTGAAGAAATCACCATCGCGGGCAATATGAAAGACATGCTGAAACAGATTGTCGCGATTGGTACTGATGTGGTTCCGGGTAGCGCAAAACTCACCGGCTCCATTTTGATCGCGCAGATGATGGTTGCCGCGGGCGAATGAAGTGAACTCAAACCATGGCACACAAAAAAAGCTTTGCACTGCAAAGCTTTTTTTGTGTGCCCTAATTCCTCACTCTGTGCTGTTTATTACAGCAGACAACAGTTGCGATGTCGATGTTATGTCGGATTGATCAGATGCTTTCGCACTTTCATCTTCATTGCGCTCAGGCATTGTTGTTGCGGGTTGGATTATAGCCGCAGATTCATCTGCTACAGGCAATGCAATGTTTGATTGTACCTGTTCGGGTTTTGTAGTGTCTCGGTCCACTGATTCATGCTCAGAAGTAGTTGGTAGAACAGCCTCGTGTTGGGTCGTACCTGACTGCTTAGAGGATACGGCGGTGGCCTCAGGTAACTGATTGGCTGAATCTTGCGCAGCAACCGGCGACACAGTAGACGCAGTTGACTCAACCAATGCAGCAGCTGATTCATTGGAGCCGATCACACTGATTGATTCCACAGTTTGGACTGGATTGCTCTCGTCAACAGGGGGATATGTATTTTCGACCGTAGCGTTGGTTACTGGCAACACTGGTAATGTTTCGACTTTTTGCTCTGCCGGTTCAGGGTCAGCAGGCTCAAATTCGTCCTGAATCAGCTCTTTGGGGACAAGACCATCTTGTACCAAACTGGCCCTGCGTTGCAAGTAAGCGTCGCGCATAAAGGCATAAGGGTCTATAGATGCATTATCAACTAAATCAGTTGCATCAAGTAATTGTGTACGTCGATCTATTAACTGCGCCAAACGAATTTGGTTGTGGGTGCGTATCTCACCAATGTTGTGAAAGTAGGTGATTGGATCGGAAGTAGCCGTGTCGACTATGAGACCGGTGATATCACGTAAACTGCTTGGGCCCAGAATAGGTAAAACCAGATATGGACCTGAACCTAGCCCCCAAAAACCCAAAGTTTGGCCAAAATCTTCATTGTGTTTTTCAATTTTGTCCATGCTGGCCACATCTACTAATCCGGCGAGACCGAATGTGCTATTGATGACAAATCGACCAGCGTCTGTAAAGGCTTGAGCAAATTTTAGTTGCAGTAAATCATTGACTACTGTGGTGAGCGTACCAAGATTACTGAAGAAGTTATTAATGCCAGTACGCACCGGTGAAGGCGTTACAGCTTTGTAGGCTTTTGCCACGGGCTTCATGGCATAGCGATCAGCCACATCGTTAAATTTGTAAACTCCCCGATTGATCCCCTCAAGTGGATCTTTGCTGGTAGTTGCACAGCCTGACAGGCTTAAAAGTGCAACCATCACACATATGGTTCTGATTTTTCTCATCATTATCTTCATTAATTACTATTCGGCTCTCAAACTGCATGTATCGCTTGCGACGATACGCACTGATTAATGCGCTTAATATGGTTAAAACCAGACTTATTCTACAATAAATGTCATGCCATATTCATTTTATTTTTATAAAGGGACAACGCTAACGCGCGCTGTGTCGCGTGCACAATAACCGGTGTCGGGTAGTTTATCTTAGGAGCAAATAACCCAGTCGGTGTTTTGCCAGCATAAGGGGCATGCACTTGGGTGGTAGTTAACTCTGCCAACTCAGGTATATATTTACGAATAAATTTGCCCTCAGGGTCAAACTTTTCCGACTGTGATTGCGGATTAAAAATACGAAAATACGGTTGGGCATCACAGCCGGTAGAAGCTGCCCATTGCCAGCCACCGTTGTTGGCAGCAAAGTCAAAATCAATGAGCTTTTGGGCAAAATACCGCTCACCCCAGCGCCAGTCGATGAGCAAGTCCTTGACCAGAAAACTGGCCACCACCATGCGCAGGCGGTTGTGCATATAGCCAGTCTGATTCAGTTGTCGCATGGCGGCATCGACTATTGGGTAGCCTGTACGTCCTTCGCACCAGGCTGTATACCAGTCCGGGTTATTTGGAAATGGGAGTGCCTCGTACTCGGCTTTGTAGGCACGGCCTTGTTGCAAATCTGGACGGTGATACAAAATCTGGAAATAAAAATCGCGCCAGACCAGTTCGTTCAACCAGCCAGCCGCACCGGCATTGCCAGCTTTGGCGAGCTGCCAGGCGGCATGTGCCAGTTGCCTGACCGAAATAGTGCCAAAGCGCAAATGCACAGACAAATAAGACACGCCTTTAACCGCCGGAAAATTGCGTGCATCATGGTAGTGGTCTATGCGCTGTAAAAAGTCTTCGAACAGCCCTTGCGCACCGGCCATACCGGTCGGCAGACGCATGTCTTTAAGATTGGTGCGCTGAAAGCCCAGGCTTTCCAGCGAAGGCATGGCTTGCGCGGCCACCTTGGCATAGGCATGCTGGTATTGCTCTACCGGATAAGCCTTAAGATAAAAGTCATTCAGTTTGGCAAGATGGGCATTTTTGTACGGCGTAAATACGCCATACGGTTTGCCACTCAAACTCAATACCTCGTCTTGCTCAAATAACACCTGATCTTTATACAGATGCAGAGGCACCCCATGCTCAGCCAGTCGTTTGGCCACAGACGTATCGCGCGCAATGGCCATGGGCTCATAGTCGCGATTGGCATAAACAGCCGCCACCTTGAGCTGTATTGCCAGAGCGGGAATCTGTTCTGATGCACGTCCATGCAGCACCCCTACATCACTGCCATGTGCCTGTAGCTCGGTTTTCAGGGCGAGTACGCTTTCCCAGATAAACTCGACTCTTCGGTCTTGCTTGTCGCTTAACTGGTCGAGAATATCGGTATCGAAAACAAAGGCCACATACACTCGGCTGTGGTGTTTCAGGGCATGGTACAGCGCAGCATGGTCGTGGTCGCGCAAGTCGCGGCGTAGCCAGACTAAAGCAGAGGACATGGGTTATTCCCGATGATAAGGATGTCCGCTTAGAACCGTATGTGCACGATAAAGTTGCTCGGCCAGCATCACGCGCACCATGCCGTGCGGCAAGGTCAGTTTGGACAGGCTAAACAGCCATTGTGCCTGCGCCTTGAGGCTGGCATGCAAGCCATCAGCCCCGCCAATCACCAGCGACACATCGCGCCCCATTTCCTGCCAGCTTTTGAGTTTTTCTGCCAGTTGCAGCGTAGTGACAGTTTGGCCACGCTCATCCAGCGCCACCAGATAATCACGACCAGCCACCTCCAGAATGCGCTTGGCTTCAGCCTCCTGCACCACTTCACTGTTTTTACCAGCGGCACGTTTGTCCGGTTTGATTTCGATAATACGGGTATCCAGTTCGCGCGGCATGCGTTTCAGGTATTCGGCACAAGCAGAGACCACCCAGTCGGGCATCTTGTGGCCGACCGAGAGGATGGTTAATTTCATTTAGAAGATTGTGATAGAACTTAGGCTGCTGAAGCCGCGCGTCGTGATTGTGACTCGCTCCACAGCTGCTCGATATTGTAATAAGCCCGAGTAGCTGGCACCATGACGTGCACGATAATGTCGCTTAAATCGACCAGCACCCATTCCCCCTCTTTTTCGCCTTCAACACCGCGCGTGTCAAAGCCTTTTTCTTTGAGTTTTTCACGTACATTGTCAGCTATTGCCTTGCATTGGCGGGTGGAGTTACCGCTGGCGACAACCATGTAACTGGTAATCGCCGTCATGGCACGCACATCCATCACGTGAATATCAAAGGCTTTAATGTCTTCTAGCGCGTCAACGACGGCCAGTTTCATGTCTTCAAGAGACAGTATGGGGGTAGTTTGCATGGGCAGTAACAGAATTAGGCGGCCTGGGCCGGAATATGGTTTTTCTGGGCGACAACACGGTTATGCGCATCTACATAGACCAGTTGTGGCTGATACTGGCTCAACTCAGCCTCGGTATATTGCGAATAACTGGCGATGATAATCAGGTCATCAGGGTCGGCTTTGTGGGCGGCGGCACCATTGACCGAAATTACGCCAGAATACCGTTCGGCACGAATTGCATAGGTTGTGAAACGCTCACCATTGTTGATGTTGTAAATCTGAATTTGTTCATACTCGCGGATATTGGCCGCTTCCAGCAGGGCTTCATCAATGGCACAGCTGCCTTCATAATGCAGTTCACTGTGTGTGACCCGCACGCGGTGCAGCTTGGATTTCAACATGGTTCTATGCATTGCGTCCTTTCGACTAGGTGCTGACGACGTTTGACTGATTTGCCGACTGTACAGAAAAGCGGCTAATTATAAAGTTATCAATAGCTTAGCGCAAAACAAATTTACACTAAAGACCTTTCCCGGCTCAAACGGCCAGCACTTCAATATTATCAACCAAACGGGTGGCGCCCAAGCTGGCTGCTGCCAACACCACCCAAGCTGTGGACTTCGCCGTCGCAGCAGTCAGGTCCTGTGGGGTACAAATTTCTACATAATCCACCTGCCAACCCAGTGATTGCAACCTGTTTTTGGCTTGGGTGGTCAGCGCCGCATAGTCGCGCTGGCCACCAAGCAATGCATGTTTAATTTGTTGTAACTGTGCAAACAATTGCGCTGCCTGCAGTTTTTGAGTGGCAGTCAGATAGCCATTACGCGAGCTCATGGCCAGTCCTGAAACTTCACGTAACGTCTCACCCGCCATAATCTCAATATTGAAATTCAACTGTCTCACCAGTGCACGAATCACCAGCAACTGCTGATAATCCTTTTTGCCAAATACCGCAAAATGCGGTCTTACCAAATGAAACAGCTTGGTTACCACAGTCGCCACACCGGCAAAATGGCCTGGACGGCTGGCACCACATAAACGATGGGCAAACGCTGGCGGTTGTACCAGTACCGTTTGCTGCAAATCCTGACCATCAAAATCGGGATACATCTCCTCTACAGCCGGAGCGAACACCACATCGGCACCCACGGTTTGTAATTGCGCACAATCGGCCTGCAAGGTACGCGGATACTTACCAAAATCCTCATGAACGCCGAACTGCAAAGGGTTCACAAAAATACTCACAACCACAACATCGGCTTGTGCCTTTGCCTGTTGCACCAATGCACAATGCCCGGCATGTAAATTGCCCATGGTTGGCACAAAGCCGATACGGTGGCCACATTGACGGTCAAGAAAATCACGCAATTCGCGTGCAGTATGAAAAACGTGCATACCTTTGAATCATTCCTTATTATATTTTTGTGTTGCCTGAGAGCAGGTGTGGCACATACCTGTCATTACGCATGCACTATACCAACAGCCTGCCTGCGAGTGCAATTGACAACCTTGCTAGACAGACTCTATAGTCCAAGCAACAAACACAAGGAGATCTTCATGAGTATCGTTGCCGAGTTTAAACAATTCGCCCTCAAGGGTAATGTCATGGATTTAGCCGTGGGGGTCATTATTGGCGGTGCATTTGGCAAAATCGTCGATTCCATGGTTAACGACATCATCATGCCTATCGTCGGTAAAGTGTTTGGCGGCTTTGATTTTAGTAACACGTACTTGCCGCTCAACGGTCAATCTGACACCCTCACCCTGATTGAGGCCAAAAAGCTGGGCGCGGTATTGGCATACGGAAACTTTATCACCATCGTGCTCAACTTCATCATCCTCGCTTTTATCATTTTTCAGATGGTCAAATTTATGAACCGGTTGAAAAAAGCTGATGAACCCGCGGTCGCAACAACACCGGAAGAGATTTTGCTTTTGCGCGAAATTCGCGATGGCCTAAGCAAATAAAAGGCTTGTGCATCGTGTAGTCACAGCAGCAAGTAGTCTGTGGTCTGAACGCTTGCACGCTAACATATTCGCATTGGCACGAAAACCAGGGTTAATATGGTCATGTACGCTAGCGATTTTTTCAGGACAGGGCCTTGATTACTGTATTTGTATCACACGGCTCACCCATGCTGGCCTTACAGCCTGGGCGTACCGGTGCCGCTTGGCAAGCACTGGAACGCCATTTACCCAAACCTAAAGTCATACTCTGTGTATCAGCACATTGGCAAGCACCTGCATTGCAACTCACTGCGGCAATCCAGCATGAGATACTGTATGACTTTACCGGTTTCCCCGACGCACTCTACGCACTGCGCTATCCGGCCATTGGCGCGCCGACATTTGCCAGACGGGTCATGACACTGTTGCAAGAAGCAGGCTGCGAGGTCAGCATGCACCCAACTCGCGGGCTGGACCATGGCGCGTGGATGCCGCTAAAACTATGGTATCCGCATGCAAATATACCGGTCATACAACTGTCCTTGCTGCGTCATGCTGGCCCTGCGCAACACTATGCCATTGGTCAGGCATTGCTGGCGTTACAAGATGAAGATGTACTTTTACTGGCGAGTGGTGCCGTGACGCACAATTTGTATGACTTTTTTAGCAGTGCTGTAGACGCACCGGTCATGCCCTATGTCCCACAATTTGCAGACTGGCTGGCATCCAGAATTGCCGGGCATGACATTGATCGTCTATTGAACTACCGGGCGTGCGCCCCGCATGCGCAACGCGCACATCCAAGCGAGGAACACATACTGCCTTTGTTTGTTGCGCTGGGTGCAGCGCGAGGCACTGCGCGCAGAATTGAACCTGAGACTTGCTACGGCATTTTGGCGATGGATGCGTATGTTTGGGAAGGTGAGGATTGATTGCATTTGCTGCAACATGCGAATACAAACCTGACTTCATTTAAGCAAACAAGCGTTCACCGTAAGGAATGAATTTGAAAACCAACTTCGCCATGAATCAAGGGTGCTTACGCACCCTTGTTAAAAGCACACGCCAAAGCACACCTAAAGTATTGGCATTTACTTACCATTAAATCGAAGATGGATTGGTTTTAACTT
>CAYYBN010000068.1:0-8905 GCA_964470225.1 uncultured Methylotenera sp.
GCCAGTGCCGAGCCGCCCATGCGGTTGCGGCCATTGCCCAGATCAATCAGGATCAATGCCGTCTCGCCCAGGTCTGTGCGCAATTGCGGGGTCAGGGTTTTACGTACATCCGGGGTATTGGCAAAGGCTGAAATCACCAGTGAAATCGGTGCGGTGACAGCTTTATTTTCACCTTGGTCTTGCCACACGGTTTTCATGCTCATGGAGTCTTTGCCGACCGGGATGCTGATGCCCAGTGCTGGGCATAATTCCATGCCGACAGTTTTGACCGTGGCATACAAGGCGGCATCTTCACCGGGATGGCCAGCAGGGGCCATCCAGTTGGCGGACAATTTCAAGTTGCCGATGTCACTAATTGCCGCCGCCGCAATGTTGGTAATCGCTTCGCCAATCGCCATACGGCCTGAGGCGGGCGCATCAATCAGTGCCAGCGGGGCTTTTTCACCAATGGCAAACGCTTCGCCTACGTTAGTTTCAAACCCGGCACAGGTCACCGCGACATCGCTGACCGGCACCTGCCATGGGCCGACCATCTGGTCGCGCGCAATCAGGCCGGTCACGCTACGGTCACCAATGGTAATCAGGAAGGTTTTGTCGGCCACGCCGGGTAAGCGCAAGACACGGGCTACGGCATCATTGAGGTCGACTTTGCGGGTGTCAAAGGCAGGTATGGCCTTGCTCACCGATTTAACATCGCGCAGCATTTTCGGCGGCTTGCCCAGCAATACTGACAATTCCATGTCCACTGGCTTGTTGGCAAAGTGGCGGTCTTCCACCGTCAGATGACGTTCTTCGGTGGTGATGCCGACCACCGCAAACGGGCAGCGTTCGCGTTCGCAGATGGCTTCAAACAAGGGCAACTGGTCTTGTGTCACTGCGAGCACGTAGCGCTCTTGCGCTTCGTTGCTCCACAGTTCGCGCGGGCTCATGCCGGGTTCTTCGTTATGCACATCACGTAACTGGAACACGGCACCGACTTTGGCATCGTTAACCAGTTCCGGGAAGGCGTTGGAAATACCACCTGCACCCACGTCATGGATGCTTAAAATCGGATTGTGGTCGCCCAGTTGCCAGCAGCGATCAATGACTTCTTGCGCCCGACGTTGTAGTTCCGGGTTGCCGCGTTGTACCGAGTCAAAGTCCAGATTTTCGGTGTTGGCACCGGTGTCCATACTGGAGGCGGCACCGCCACCCAAACCAATTAACATGGCCGGGCCGCCGAGTTGGATCAGTGCTGACCCCGGCGGAATGCTGTTTTTATGGCTATGGCGGTCGGAAATATTGCCTACCCCCCCGGCCAGCATAATCGGCTTGTGGTAACCACGCACTTCGCTGCCACCATCGGCGGTTGGCGTAGCCAGTTCAAAGGTACGGAAATAACCGGCAATGTTCGGGCGGCCAAATTCGTTGTTATAAGCGGCGCCACCCAGTGGGCCGTCTATCATGATTTGCAACGGACTGGCGATACGGCCGGGTTTGCCATACGGCGTTTCCCAAGGCTGGGTAAAGCCCGGCAAATTGAGGTTGGACACCGAAAAGCCGGTCAAGCCTGCTTTGGGTTTGGAACCGATGCCAGTGGCCCCTTCGTCGCGTATCTCGCCACCGGCCCCAGTGGCGGCTCCGGCAAACGGTGAAATCGCCGTTGGGTGGTTATGGGTTTCTACCTTCATCAGGTAGTGCATGTCGTCTTCGACAAAACGGTAGCCGTGGTCAGGTGCCGGATAGAAGCGTTTGGTTTTCTGGCCTGCGACAATCGAGCTGTTATCAGAGTACGCGACCACCGTCGTACCGGGGTGCAGTTTGTGCGTGTTGCGTATCATGTTGAACAGCGACAGTTCTTGCTGCACGCCATCAATCACCCAGTCGGCATTGAAAATCTTGTGACGGCAGTGCTCGGAGTTGGCCTGGGCAAACATCATCAACTCGACATCGGTCGGGTTGCGGCCCATTTTTTTGTAGTTGTCCAGCAGGTAATCTACCTCGTCTGGCGACAACGCCAGCCCCATGTCGCTGTTGGCTGCTTCCAGAGCGGCTTTGCCACCCGCCAGAATGTCCACGCTGGACAAGGGCTTGGGGTCGGCATGGTGATAGAGATTTTCGGCATCGGCGATGGCGTAGACCACGGTTTCCGTCATGCGGTCCTGAATCAGGCTGCGCAAGGTTTGCTTTTCGCTGTCGCTGAGTGGTTGGCCGTTGCGCGTGGTCACGTAGTAGGCAATGCCACGTTCCAGTCGCAGCAAGCTACCCAGGCCACAGTTATGCGCAATATCGGTCGCACGTGAGGCCCAAGGTGAAATGGTGCCGATGCGCGGAATCACCAGCAGCAGTTCTCCGGCGGGTGACTCGATGTCTGTTTTTGGGCCATAGGTCAGAATTTGACGCAAAGTATCCTGCTCGGACTGGCTTAACGCGGCATCGCTAAAGGCAAAGTGCACAAACTCGGTGTAGACATGGGCAATATTGGTTGCGCTGTGTTTGAGGTCAGCATACAGTTTGTCGAGACGGAATTGCGAGAGGGCGGCACTGCCGCGCAGGCTGAGAAAATGCGCTTGACTGGACATGAGGCGGTAGGATTTTTCAGTGAAAATTCAAACCGTTATTTTAGCAGAAAGGCATGCAAGCTGTCCGCTACGCTGTAGTGTGAATACATGAATGGTTAACAGCACCGTTCGGTTGTACCGTGCGTTCTCTGACATTCAAACAAAAACAGCAACCCGCAGGTTGCTGTTTTCAAACATGCAAACTAATCGATAGGGGATTAGTCTTTGCCGATTTCAAATACTTCTTCTTCGGTTTCGCCCAGTTTGCCGGTCACCGCATCCACTTCAACTTCGATTTCTTTACCATTGGCTTGTTTGATGTCAAATTCGTATATCGGATTGCCGTTTTCCAGTTCGTATTCGATGCTCTCGATTTCGCCTGGGAATTTTTCCAGTGCAGTCTTCTTGGCAGCATCCAGGCTTACTTTGGCTTTGGATTTGAATTCGTCACTGTTTGGATCGACATCTACTTCTTCTTCATATACTTTGCCAGATTTGGCTTCACATTCCACTTCCCACTCTTTGCCATCAGTGCCTTTGATATCGAATTCATAAATCGCACCACGGCCTTTTTCAATTTCACCTTCTAATGAAACGATACTACCGGGGTGTTTGGCTAAGGCAGCACGCATACATTTTTCCATTGGGCCATTGTGGCTAGGCGCTTTGGCCAGAGCGGCTGTTGAGAATAGTGCGGCCAGGGTTAAAACCAGAGTTTTCTTGATCATTGAGAGTCTCCAAAGAGGGGGTAAAAAAAGAGGATTCAAACTAATCAGATTATATATTGGGATAGATTTCTGATATGCAAGTCTTGTATTAAAACTAACTGCGCGACAGACGGCCATTAAAAGCCGAGTGCGCGCGCAGATTGGTAAAACACCAAGCTTACGAGCCACGCCAATGCCAGCGACCAAGTTAGCGACAGCCACATGAACCCCTGACTTTTACCTTCGGACTTCAATGTAGCAATAGTAGACAAGCATGGCGTATAAATTAATGTAAACAGCATAAAGCTCATGCCTTGTACCCAGTCGATATGGCTGGCAATTTGCTGACTGAGCGCATCCCCCTGCAAACCATAAATCACGGCGAGTGAGCCGACCACGATCTCTTTAGCCACAAAGCCAAAGATCAGCGCGATGGCCAGCTGTGTGTCTATCCCGATAGGGTCAAGTACAGGAGCAAATAACAGACCAATCTGACCAGCCAGTGTCGCCGTACTGGCAGGCGTGGCGTCCAATGGAACATGCGTCAACAGCCAGACCATGATGACACCCATCATAATGAACTTGCTAGCACGGCGCAGGAAGTGTCGTACTTCTTGCCAGCCGCGCAGCCAGATTTGCTGTGGCGTTGGAAAGCGGTACGGTGGCAGCTCCAGTACAAACGGTTCACTGCTAACAAACTTACGCTTGAACAATAGGGCGGTGATAAAAATAGTCAAAAAACTGACCATATACAGCGAGAATAGCACCAGTCCTGCTTGAGCCGGCGGAAACAGAATGGCAATCATAAACAGAAAGACTTGCAGCCGCGCCGAGCACAATGACAGCGGAATAATAAGCATGGTCAGCAAACGCATGGGGCGGCTACGCATGACACGGGTGCCCATCAATGCCGGTACGTTGCAGCCAAAACCCATCAGCACCATGACAAACCCGCGTCCGTCCAGGCCCATCTTGGCCATTAATGTGTCCATCAAAAATGCCGCGCGCGACAGGTAGCCGCTGTCTTCCACCATGCTCATGACCAGAAAAAACAGCACAATAATGGGGACAAAGGCCGCCACCGTGCTGACGCCAGTGTACAGGCCATCCAGCAAAAAGCCATTTAATGTAGTCGGCAGTGGTGCCAGTAGCGGTTCAAGTATGTCGCTACGTAGCAGGTCAAATAGCCAGGCCATGCCATCTTGTAGAGGTTTGCTCGCGGTGAAAATAAACTGAAACAGTACAAGAATAGCTGCAAAAAACAGTGGCAAACCAAGCCAGGGATGCAAAAGCCAGCGGTCGATACGGTCAGTAGTGGCATCATTCAGTTGCAAAGGCATACGGACAGCATGATCAACAATCTGCTGCATCTCGACTTCAATCGGGTGGTCGACTGCCAGTCGCCGGGCAATCTGCGTTGGGTCGCTGGCTTGGCCATGTGTGGCCATGGTGTGCGCGGCCAGTTGCAACGCCTCTGGGCAATGGCTGCCATACTTGGCACTGATGGTAAGTACCGGCATGCCCAGTTGCTGGCTCATTTTTTCGGTGGCTATATGAATGCCGGCGCGTTTGGCTTCATCTTCCATGTTTAGCAGTAATACTGCTGGCAAGCCCAGTTGGCGAATTTGCAGGGCCAGCGACAATTGACGGTCGATTTGCGCACTGTTGAGGATAATCAAGGCCAGATCAACACTGTGATGACTTAAAAAATGTCTGACGACGTGTTCGTCATCCGAAAATCCGTGCAGGTCATACAAGCCCGGCAGGTCTATCAGCTCGGCAATATGCCCACCCAATGGAATTTTGGCACTGCTTAGGTCTACCGTAATACCCGGCCAGTTACCCACCCGTGCCGAAGCGCCGCTCAAACGATTAAAAAGTGTGGATTTGCCCGTGTTGGGCATGCCTAATAGTGCAACACGTTTCATGCAGCGCTCGCTAGGGAGACGGGCTGGAGTTGGATGCGTCGCGCGTCGCTGACCCGTATCATGACGTCGGTGGTACCAATGCGCACATGCAATGGTCCGCCGAAAGCCGCCTGTCTGACCACGTGTACACGCTTACCAGCAATAAAGCCCAATGCTTTCAGCCGCTGATACAAGGCGGGTTCCGCATCAATATGCTGCAGCAAGGCTTGCTGGCCGGGTTTTAGTGTATCTAATCGCATTGGGTAATCATCAAATAAAAAATTGTCAAAATTTTACAACAGTGCGTCTGCTTTGCCCATGCCGGCTTTCAGCATATATAAATGAGACCTGATACGAAAAGAGCCAGCATGGCTGGCTCTTTGGACGGTCATCATAGATAGCAACTCACAGATCTAACATCCCCGTTATTTTTTCTCTAAACCCGTCACTTCAATTTTGGACTTGTCCTTCAAGCTCAACATGAATTTCTCAAGTTTGCGTTGCTGGATGGTGCGTTCGATGGCGTCTTTAACCTTGTCATAGACGGGTGCTTGTAGGGCGCGCGAATCGACCAGCTTGATGACATGCCAACCAAATTGCGATTGCACCGGCTCTTGCGTAATGTCCCCTTTTTTCATGTCTACCAAGGCATCTGCAAAAGGCTTGACCATGCCGGCTGGTGAGAACCATCCCAGATCACCGCCTTTTTCTTTTGAACCAGGGTCTATCGATTTGTCTTTGGCCAGTTTGGCAAAATCCGCACCTTTTTTCAGGTCTGCAATAATCGCCTTGGCTTCGGTATCGGTTTTGACCAAAATGTGACGCGCATTGAATTCCTTATCACCGAGTTCTTTTTTGTATTGTTCATAGCCTTCTTTTTTATCGGCTTCAGTCACTGGGTTTTTCTTAATAAAGTCAGCCAGAAATGCATTCACCAACAATTTGCGTTTGGCAAGCTCTTCACTGACTGCGAAGTCAGGTTGCTTGTCAATCCCTGCTTTCATGGCTTCTTGATAAACCAGTTCTGACCCAACCAATTCGTTGATGACGGCTGCCTTCATGTTATCGTTGGCCTTTTGACCGGAACGGGCTTCAGCATCTTTCAAAATAAAATCTACCCAGGTTTTTTTGATGGGTTTGCCGTTGACAGTGGCCAAGGCATCATCGGCCGCAACGCTGTAAGCCATCGGGCACAGCAAGGCAATGGTCAACACAAGCTTCAATAATTTCATGCAAAATGTCCTTTGGAACAAAAAATGGGGATTAACACCTTATTCGTCATCTGCGAGGGCGTGTATGCTCAAGGCGTGGATACGTTGTGGAATCAGGTCTTGTAACAACGCATACACCATACGATGGCGAATTATCAGTGATTTACCGGAAAATTGCGAGCTTTTTACCCGCAGGTTGAAATGCCCTCCGCCCTGATTGCCAGCGTGTCCGGCATGTTGGGTGGTCTGATCATCCAGATCTACTGCCAGTGGTTGCAGTGACTGCAGGCGAAGTCGGATTTCATTTTCGAGTAATGACATGGTGTATCGATCATGCGTTATTCAAGGCAGTGTCTTACGAAACGGGCTGACTTCGATGCTGGCATAGACCCCGACAGTAACGAATGGGTCAGCCTCAGCCCACAGTTGCGCCGCAGACAAAGTGTCAAATTCAGCGACAATCAGGCTGCCGGTGAAGCCGGCTTCACCAGGATCTATTGCGTCTATGGCGGGCAACGGTCCCGCCAGTAGCAGTCGATTGTCTGCTTGCAGCGCCTGCAAACGTGCCAGATGGAGTGGACGGTGCTGCAAGCGCAAAGACAAGCTATTGGGGGTGTCGCGAGCAAGAATCATGTAATACATAGCAGGGTTAACGTGTTCAGCAACGTAGTGGTTGTCATTGAGTAAACGATGTTTAGTTGGCAGTTTCGTCTTCTGGCGTCTTCCAATGGGCTTTCAGCAGATAGACTTGACCTATCATAAATGCGAACATCAGCGCAGTGACTCCGAACAATTTGAAATTGACCCAGTCGGCTTCGCTGTAATGGTAAGCCACATATAAATTCAATACGCTGAGTAGCAGAAGAAATACGACCCAAGCCAAGTTTAATTTATCCCACATCGCCTTTGGCGGTGCTAGCAGATTACCTAGCATTTGCTCGATCAGATTTTTCTGATAAAAATAACGGCTAATCAGTAGCGCCAATGCACAAATCCAGTACAGCACCGTGGGTTTCCACATAATGTAGGTTTTGTCATGCAATAGCAATGTGATGCCACCGAGCACGGTAATTACTGCGCCGTTAATCATCAGCATCTTTTCAATCTTGCCGTGACGCAGTTTGGCATACAGCATTAACACCAGCGTGGTGACAATGGCGACGGCGGTCGCGGTAAAGATGCCAGCTTGCTTGTATGCGACAAAAAACAGGATGACTGGTAACAGATCGGTGATGACTTGCATGGCAATCGTGTGGCTTTCTCTATCGGCGAAACAGCTATTTTGCTATGATTCGTCACAGAATGCAAAACTACCAACGCGTGAATGTATTAAAAGTTGATTAAGCCCATGCAAATCGATTTACATTGTCACTCTACCTATTCTGATGGATTATTAAGCCCTGAAGATCTGGTCGCCCATGCAGTAAAACAGGGCGTTAAAGTCCTGGCGCTGACCGATCACGATGAAGTGGCCGGTCTTTCCCGTGCACGCGCAGCCGCCGAACAGCATGGTTTGCCGTTTGTGGATGGCGTAGAAATTTCCGTGACCTGGAAAAAACGTACACTACATGTTGTGGGCTTGCGGGTAGACCCGAACAACATGGCGCTGAACAAAACCTTTCAACAAGTGCGTGAGGGCAGAGATGCACGCGCACGTGACATGGCCGCCAGCCTTGAAAAATTTGGTATTCCAAATGCATATGAGGGTGCCAAACAGTTGGCGGGCAACAGTATCATCACACGTAGCCACATGGCCGCTTACTTGGTCAACGCCGGGCATGCCAAAAATATGAAGTCGGTATTTAAAAAGTATATGGTCAAGGGTAAGCCGGGCTTTGTCGATACTCAGTGGATGTCGCTAGAGCAGGCTGTGCATCTAATCAGGCAAAGTGGCGGGCAGGCAGTGCTGGCTCATCCTGGCCGCTACGAACTGGGATTTATCAACATGCATTTGCTGCTTAATGATTTCAGAAGCCTGGGTGGTGTAGGGGTGGAAGTGGTGACTGGCAGCCATCAGCCCCCGCAGTATGCCGAGTTTGCCAAGCTGGCGCATCGTTTCGGTCTGAAAGCCTCGCAAGGGTCAGACTATCATGGCCCGGGACGCTCCCACATGGAGATGGGACGCTTGCCTGCCTTGCCTGCCGGTTGTGAGCCCATCTGGCAAGATTGGCCTGAAGCGGTGGCTTTACAATAACCGTGAATGCTACGAAGCGCGTTGGCTGGGTTGATGACTGATGGCGCACTATTTCGTCATGCATGCGGAAAACCCGCAAGCCCGGGTGTTGCAGCAAATTGTGCAAGTGTTAATGCGGGGCGGGGTGGTGGCGTGTCCTACCGATTCAAGTTATGCCCTGGTTTGTCTGATGGCGCACAAGGACGCGCAAAGCCGTATTCGTCGCATTCGGCAGCTAGACGAAAACCATCCGTTTACGCTGGTGTGCCGTGATCTGTCTGATATCAGCGTCTACGCCAAAATTAACAACAGCCAGTTTCGCCTACTGAAGGCCTACACGCCAGGCCCCTATACTTTTTTGTTGCAA
>CAYYBN010000069.1:0-8832 GCA_964470225.1 uncultured Methylotenera sp.
GTCGCCAGCCATCGTCAGGACACCTCCAATTGGCTCAAGGTTCTCGCCAGTCGCCGGAGATGATCCAAGGACAGGTTCGCGGTCTCCCCGGCAAAAAAGGTCTGTTGCAACGCGTGATAAAACCCTTGCAGTGCCGCCTGATGCGGTTGCAGAACGGCTTGCCTGGCCAGCAGCTGTGACAGATTTTCGGCAGTCACCGTATACCCGGCAAACTGGTCCATGGCATGACTGAATACACGCATCGCCTGCATGCGCGCTGTGGCATCAGACGTAGGCCCCAAGCGGCGTATAGTTCGCCAGGCCTGTCTGAACGGCATGCGTTTTTCTTGCGGCAAGGCTATCCAGCCCAAATACCAGGCCACATATAGCATGCCCAACACCAACAGACCCAGCCAAGCAGCCAAGGACCACAGCTGGCTGCGCAGTGACCACGCAGGTGGCGGCACATCTGGATAGAGCTTGACATGCTCGGCATCGATGCGCGCAGGCAACAGGCTGGAGACAATGACCTTGTCGGCAGGCACATCGACTGCCAGACGCGACTGTCCACGCTGAAATTCCAGATGCAGTTTTTTCAGCGGCATGATCTTGGCGGTGTTGCCCGCCACAAAAATCTGCCAGTCGATGTCCAATGTCAGCAGTCGCTCGTGCGGCATATCTTGCACTTGCCAGCGCGCATCGCGTAACTCGATGGCTTCATTTTGTGCTGGCACAGGCAAACTGGCAGCATCCAGCACATAGCCGGGAGGCAGATGCACCGTCAACCGCTGGCGGGCGATGCTGCCGATGGTGTAATCCGCCTCGCGGGTCACACTGTTCACCTGGATGCGTGGCTGCGTGGCAGACCATGCCTGCGCACCATACAACACGCTGGTGACGGCCAGCCATGTTGCAATCCGCGCTCGGCACCACCTGTACTTTACTGCATCGTCAGACACAGCCTTCATGACATACTCTCCATCAAATGACGACTGACATCCTCAACCCGCCAACCCGGCTGCAACCATAGCGGAGCACGGGTGCCCGCCCCTTGCAGTCTGGCATTCAGCGCCGCGCGCTGACGGGCAGCATGTGCCACAATCTGCTGATGCAAGCCAGGTCTGAGCAACCAGCTCCGTTCGGCACCCGTTTCCATGTCTCGCAGTCTGGCCCAGCCCACATCTGGCAGATCCTCTGTGGCCGCACGGTCACGCAGCACTACTGGCACCACATCGTGCTGGCTGCCTGCGGCCAGCGTATCTGCCAATACAGTCTCTGGCCAATAAAAATCGGAAATCAGAAACACCAGCGCGCGCCGGGAACCGGCAGTTGCCATCGCTGCAGGCATCGCAGTTGCCGTTCTGCCGGATGCAATTCCCGACTGTTGCCAGAACCGGGTCAGGGACTGGGCGACCGTCTGTGCTGTCGACGACTGGTAGCTGGGAAATACCTGTATCCCTGTTTGCAGTGCATCGTTTGCAGCACACAGGGCAAATGCATCGCCCTGTCGGTTAGCAGACCATGCCAGCGCCGCCACAAACTCGGTGACCTGCTGTTGTAGTCGGGCAGCCCCCTGAAACAACATTGAACTGGACACATCGACCAAGGCATACACTTGTATCGAGGCACGTTCGAGATAAGTTCTAACCAGCCATTGCTGTGGTACGGCACGCAGACTGGCGCGCACATCGATGCGGCGCGGATCTGGGCAAGCCAGCACACTGGCAAATCTGGCAAAATCACTGCCGCTACCCTGGTGTGCCGTCAGGCTGGCACCGGCATGATAGGCGTGTGAGCGCCAAGGAATGTGGTAACAGAACAAACCGGGCTCGAATGCAGCGTGTGTGTGCGTGTTTGCCTGCAGGGAGGATGAATGTGTTGCCATGGTGATCTGCATTTGAGAGTCAGTGAGCGGTTTAAGGCGCAGACACCTTGTTCAGCACCGCTTGCAACAACTGTGGCGCCAGTTCGGCATGACGCAAGGCATAGGCGCCGTTGAAGAACACGCGATGCGTCACCACAAACGGCCAAACAGCCTGGATATCATCCGGTGTCAGAAAGTCTCGGCCTTGCAGCCACGCACGCGTGCGCGCACTGCGCATCAGCATGGCCATGCCGCGCGGACTGGCGCCACCAGCCAGCAAACGCGACATGTCCACGTCAACCAGCTGAATCCCTTCCGCTTGCGGATGTTTGAGGGCGCGCCACAGCGAAACCGCATAGTCCTGCAAAGCCGGTTCGGCACGTACCGAAGCCTGTACCGAACTGGCCACCAGATTCAGTTGGTCGTAAGGCGTGAGTCCGTTCGGCAACTGACTGACCAACGCCTCCACATCGTAAAACCGCGTGTCAAACATCAAGGCACGTTGCAATTCATGGTCGTCCGGAGCCTGGACCGAAATTTCCATCAAAAAGCGGTCGCGGGCAGCGGCCGGAATCTCAAAGGTTTCTTCACGTTCCAGCCGGTTGCGGTCAGCAAATACGGTGAGGTGCGGAAAATGATATTCGCGGTTAAAGGCATGTACCGACCGCTCTGCCATCAAACGTAAAAACAGCGCATGCGCCTGTGGCCGCGCGCGGTTGATTTCGTTAAAAAAGAATACTGCCAACGCTGCATCATGCTGCAACAAGGGACCAGGCTTGACAGCCGCCTGCCCGGATTCGTTAATGAAGGCATGGTAGAGAAAGTCGCTGGGCATCAAGTCTATGGCGCCTTCAATGCGCTGATAGCCACCGCCCAGCAATTGCGCCGCCGCCCGCAACAGGGTGGTTTTACCCACGCCAACATCCCCTTCCAGCAGCACATGGCCGCGCGAGAAAATGGCAATGGTCAACGCCCGAACCTGGGCAGGCATGCCAACCACCACGCCATTGAGTGCCTGTTCAAAAGCCAGTGCGCGTGTGCGCCAATCCGATAAATCAATCACATTTTGCATCGTCAATGTACCCAATTTCAGGATGAAACAAGCCCTTGCAGACTGGCATCGTACCCATGGGGTACTGCCAATCGGCATGGGGTTGTCACAGACCGAAGGAAAGGGAAACCGACACCGGAAACGATGTCAGTCTCCTTTGGGGGGAATTTGCAGATTACTTCACGTCAAACACGAAGTTGCCGGTGGATTTGGCATTGGCAATGCGTTTTGCATTGCGTGCATCAATCGCCTTGATGGCTTCTTCCTGTTTGTTCAGCTCTACCGGATCGTGTTTCGGGTCATATTTGGAACCCGCAATCTTTTCCGGATAGCCGGGCTTGGCTTCCCAGCAGTTGCCAGCTTCTTTACAGTTTTGACCGTCGTAGGCCAATGCCTGACCAGACATGGCCAACATGCCAGCAGTCGCCAGCAATGTCATTACCTGATTCATCACTTTTCTCCTTAATCACAAATGGCTGGTGTTTGTTTCACAATCGGCAGACTGTCCACCAGCCCTACAGCCCGCCAATGCTTGATGCTGATGCGTGACTAGCCGTGCGGGGTGGCGGCTCCGTCATTTTTGGCATTTTCCTCGGCCTGATGCCGTATCCAGGCAATGACATGCAGAATCTCATCGACCGTCAGGCGCCCTTGCTGCGGCCCCATCATGCCAGCAGCGCCACCGTAGATGGTTTCAAAAATCCCTTTGTCGGTGTCGTTTTTGGGGTATGTCCAGTAAGCGTCTGCCAGTGCAGGCCCCAGCTTGCCTTCAGCCAAATGGCCATGACAACCGGAACAGGCGGTCGAAAAAATGGTGTAGCCTTTTTTGATTGCTTCGGCATCGCCGCGATAGGGGTTCTCACCAGTGGCGAGAAAATGCTTCGCTTCTGCGGTAAAGGTTTCATCCTCCATGGGCGTCATGCTGAGCAAATCTCCGCTCAAGGTACCGCGAAATTCCAGCGGTGGCCCCTCTTTGAGCGCCAATTGGACGCCGGAGAGCATTGTTGTTAGGGTTGCTGCAGCGCCTTCGTCCTTGGCACAGGCGACGGTTAAAAATGCGGTCATCACCAGACCAGCAGCCCCCAGGCCGAGTGCCCCGCGGCGGGATAGCAAGAATGCACACATAGTGTGTAAATGATTCAATTCAATACTCCGTATTCATGTAAAGATAACAATGGCACGCCTTCGCTGGTGAGGATGGCCTGCAGTTCGGCCTGATGCTGGTCTATAACCTGATTGAGTGCATCACGTAATTCAGGCTTACTTTTCACGACGCCCATCACCACGTCATAGTGCATGGGGATTTTTTCACCATTGGTTTTAGTCGCGGTGTCGTCTATCAGCACCATCTTCAGTGGCACCTCTGCGTGACGCACATAGCGGGCGGCTTCCGGCGCCCATAGCATGGCGGTATGCAAATGCTTGCTCACCACATCGTCCACCAGCCGAGACGGTTCGATGCGGATATAGCGGTTGCGCGTAGACTGAAAATTCTGAATTTCGGTGAAATAATCAAACATGTCGTCAAAACGGTTGATTTGTAGCAACATGTGTTTGCCGGGGCTGTCCGGCAACACACCGATACGGAAGTTTTTTTCCTTGAGATAAGGATGGTTCCAGGCCTGAATATCTATTTCGCGGTCCACACGCGTGATAAACACATAGCCGGAGCGGTAATAGGGTTTGGTCGGTAAAATGCGCGGATCATTGGGATCGGTGCCGATTAGCACATCGCATTTGCCTTCGTCCATATCCTTGGCCAGTGTCAGCGGATTGCTCCACCAAAAGTAATTGAGTGATTTGGCCATGGCTTTGGCCAGCACATCGGCTATTTTGTTTTCAAAGCCTTCCTGACGCTCGTTGGAAAACGGCAATTCGGCTTTGCCAGCACACACATTGAGTGTATCGGCGGCATGGGCAGCCAATACGCCCCATGCTAGGCACAGTGCCACGGCAGATGACAGCAAACGGCAAGGTTGTTTGGTTGTTGAATACATTGAATGCTTCCTATTGTTGGAGAGGGGGAGGACACCTTTGGCATGGGCCAGAGGCACCTCCCGACTCGCCTGATTGACAGTTTCAGTCATGAATTACAGGCTAAACACCATCAGGCCACCGCCCATTTGTGTATGGTGTTGCAGTTCTTTGAACGCACCCACCGCACCCAGACCGGCAGAAGGATCGGTCAGGTCAAACACCAGACCTACACCAGGCCAGCCACCTACGCCATACATGCTGGCGACGTATTGCTTGCCTTTGAAGGAGTACGTCATCGGAGAACCGATACCACCGGAAGGCATTTTGAATTTCCAAAGCTCTTTACCATCTTTGTTATCCAATGCTTTCAGGTAACCGTCCAGCGTGGCGTACCAAACCAGGCCACCTTTGGTGTACAAAGTACCGCCCCAGGCTGCGAACTTCTCCCACTTGGTCCATTTGGCCTTACCAGTGGTCAGGTCAAACGCACGCACTTGGCCCATTTCTTTCTTGGTTGGACCATTGGGGCCAGGGTACATGGCCAGGGTTGCGCCGACGAAGAACTGACCGGCACGGTATGGCAGCATGAACGGCTCCCAGTCCATACAAATGTGGTTCAGGCCTGCGTACAAGGTACGGCTTTCCGGGTCATACGCATCAACCCCCTGGTTGTGGAAACCCATCGCGGATGGACAAATATTGGTGCCTTTGTGGTCCATGCGGGTGGCAAATTCAGGGTCACGTACCGGGGTGCCTGTTTTCAGGTCCACTTTCTTGAACACATTGACGGCTGGGTCCACTTTCTCGGCCACAATCAGCTTGCCGTTTTCACGGTTGAGGGTGTACAAGATGCCGTTACGGTCGATATGACTCAGCAGTGGTGTCATCTTGCCGTCCACCGGTTGGTCGGTCAGCACCATCTGGTTCACACCCGCAAAGTCCCACTCGTCGTGCGGCGTCTTTTGGTAACCCCATTTCGCCATGCCCGTGTCCAGGTCACGGCCCCAGATGGTCATGGTCCATTTGTTGTCGCCAGGACGCATGGTTTCGTTCCATGGCGCAGGGTTGCCTGAACCGTAGTAGAACAGGTTCAGTTTTGGATCGTAGGCATACCAGCCCCAGTTGGTGCCACCACCAATTTTCCAGGCATCACCTTCCCAGGTTTTCAGGCCCAGGCCAAACTGACCGTAATGAGGGTTATCTTTGTTGAAGTCTTTGGCCAGACGGATGGACTCGTCAGAACCCGTCGCAAACGCACGCCATTTCAGCTCACCGGTTTTCAGATCAAAGGCGTTGACCGCACCACGCACCCCCAGCTCGGCACCAGAGCATCCAATCAGCACGGTGTCTTTGGCGACAAACGGGGCCTGGGTCAGGGTCTGACCGACTTTCGGGTCGCAGACTTCTACTTCCCAGTTGATTTTGCCGGTTTTGGCATCCAGCGCCAGCAAGTGACCATTGGCCTGTTTTTTCACGATCTGGCCAGCACCATAAGCCAGGCCGCGGTCTACCACATCGCAACACATCACGGCTTTGGTCGACGCATCCTGTTTCGGTTTGTGCTGCCAGACGATGGTGCCAGGGTCATTCAGGTTAATGGCATAGGTGTTGTTAGGGAAGGCGGAATGGATATACATCATGTCGCCTATCACCAGCGGCGCACCTTCGTGGCCGTTCAACACGCCAGTCGAGAATGACCAGGCTGCTTTGACGTTTTTCACGTTTGATTTGTTGATTTGTGCCAGCGGACTGTTGTGCTGACTGTAGTAACCGCCAGTTGCCACCGGCCAGTTACCGGGGGTATTCAATGCTTTGTCCAGATCGGCATCTGCCCACGCCAGACCGGACAGGCTGGCGAACAGCCCCCCCAGCAATGTGCCGACGACGGCATGTGTTGATTTCAATTTCATATGCTCTCCTAATCTCTAACAATGAGTGTTTGGTGTGACGGTGCGGACACCCCCCCGAATGGCCTGCAGTTCACGACAGCAATTGTTAATAATTTGTAACAATGGCAATAGATGAATGTTTCCCCATGATGGGTTCAAGATTTCATTGCATGGCAATGGCCAATATCGGGAATTTTTCACTAATGGTCCGGGAAGGATGTGGACTATAGTGGCGTCACATTGCCTGACCCGACGAGACGCCTCTCTGCGTGCTGGATGTCAGCGCCTTCTGCCCTGTTTTTTTGAAGTTGAACATCCGTGAAGCCATTGTTTAAATGCCCAGACCCTGCGCAGCGCTCTACCGGCGATACGCTGGTTGTACTGGCTGGCGTTGTGCTGGCTTATGGCAGTTCCCTGTGCTTTAACCTGTCCGAGCACATCAACGCCTGGCTGGCCAGCTACGAGTATGTGCAACTCGACGAACTGCCATTGACCGTACTGGTACTGGCATTGCTCAGCTTATGGTTTAGCCATCGCCGCATGCAGGAGAGTCAGGCAGAAATTGCGCGCCGCCGGGCAGCAGAAGCGCAATTGCTCAGCAGTCAGCAACTATACAAAACCCTGTTTGATGGCGACCTCACCGGCAATGTGGTGCTGGACTTGCAAGGGTACATCGGCATGCATAACAGTGCGTTTGAGCGCATTTGCAGACCCATACATCCGCAGGCGGCGACGCTGTTTAATGTGAACTGGCAAACGTTTGTCGCCGAGCTTGCCGAGCGCAAGTCGCGCAACTACAACAAAATGACGGTGCGGCGACCAGATGGTCTGCCCTGCTTTGTCAGTGCCCGCTTTATCTATGTGCCAGGCACAGCGACGCAAGCAGCACAGATTCATGGCTATCTGGTCGACATGACAGAGCAATGTCTGGTGGAACTGGATCTGGAACGCACCCTCAAGGAAAACCGGGTGCTGGCACGACATGCCATGCAGGTACAGGAGCAAGAGCGCAAATACATTGCCAGTGAAATTCATGATGAAACTGGCCAATACCTGACCGCCATCCGTATGGATGCGCTGGCCTTGCAAAAAAGTACAGCCGAGCAAATGCCTATCATCGCGGTGCGAATTGCCTCAAACACCAGCCATGTACAGCAATCGGTCAGAGCGTTGATCAAACACCTGCGACCACCGGCACTGGATGCATTGGGGCTCATCGGGGCCTGCGAACGTCTGGTGAATGACTGGCGCAAATTACATGCCAAGGCCAACTGTCAACTCAGCCTGATACTGGATGAGAGCCGCTTGCGGGAGAGTATCAATATTGTCGCCTACCGCGTGGTACAAGAAGCATTGACCAATATTGGTCGGCACGCTGCCGCAACAGAAGTCAGCATTTTGCTGCAAACCACGCCGGATACCCCGAGCAAGGATGGCCAGTTGCAAATCATCATCATGGATAACGGTCGCGGCATGCAGACCACGCAGCCGATGGAAGGCGTAGGCCTCATCGGCATGCGTGAACGCATTGAGTCCTTGCAGGGCCAGTTCAGTGTGCAAAGTGCGCCCGGCATGGGTACCCGCATCCATTGCCTGATCCCACTCACTGCGCAGGCGCCTCAACCTCAACTTACTCAGTCAGGAGCTTTACAACATGTGTATTCGTAATGTTTTGCATCTTTCAGCCTGCATACTTGGCGGCTTGGTGTTACTTGGCGCTGGCGGCCTGCAAGCCAAAGACTTACAGGCAGAAGAGCAAGGCTTTATCCAGACCTACAGTGGCAAATCCCGGCAGTTTGTCGCACAAGCACTGGGTGAGCCCCTCAAAAAAGAACTAGCGGTCAAACCGCACAATGCTGACCTGGTGATTCAGGACAAGGCCGGTGCCATCGTCAACCATAGCGAGCAAATCGAAATGTGGGTGTATCAGGGCAAAATCCAGTATGCGCCCAACAAGTTTTTCAACATGGCCGAGCTGACCTTTGCCAATGACAAATGCGTCAATATCACCTTTGCCAACAAGAAATAAGCCGGAGTCAGCCCATGGCCAAAGTCATGATTGCCGATGATCA
>CAYYBN010000070.1:0-8789 GCA_964470225.1 uncultured Methylotenera sp.
ATTTGACGGTACAAGCGTCCAGCGTCCGCCAAGGTCTTGGGGTTCTCAGCCTCGAGTTTAACCGCTTCGTCGACCAGTTGCTCGGCAGTGGTATTGTCCCCTGCTTGAGCCGAAGCCTGCGCAGCACTCAAATACAAGGATGCGTCTACCGGACCATTGGCCAACATACGCTGGTAAAGTGCAGCCGCACTCGGGTAATCATTGGCAGCAGCGTACATTCTGGCCAGTGCGCCCAACACGCCATTGTCGTTGGGGCGGGTGGCCAGCGCGGGTGCCAACGTGTCATAGGCACTGACCAGATCGCCCGCTTCGCGCAAGGATTCTGCGCGACGGATACTCATTCCGACCTGCAGACTTTCCAGTGCCTTACGCTGTTCCAGTGTCAGGTTACGCTTTTGCAGGTCTTGCACGACCCCGGCAGCTTCCACATCCTGATTCATTTTGGTCAGCAGGTTGGCATACTGCAACATGGCATCACTAGAGCCTTGCGGCATGCGCATCATATAGTTACGCATCAGTTGCAAACCATATTGTGGTTCTTTGGCATCGGCATAGGCCGACGACAATGGCGCCAGAAATTCAGGTTCTTGTTGTGCATAGGGTTCGAGCTGACGCAGCGTCGCCACGGCTTGTGCAGGTTGCCCCTGAATCACCCAGGCATTGGCACGGTCCAATTGACCGTTGAACCAAGCGCGACGATACAGCGCACTGGCCTCGGGTGATCTGCGTGATTCCGGAATACGCTGTAACGCCTGCGCCGCCTGATCATAGCGCTTGGCATCGCTGGCCAGCAGTGCATAGGCATACAAGGCATCCGAATTGCTACTGTCTTCGGCCAGCAAGCCGTCAATCAGGCCGCGCGCCTCCGGTTTGCGACCAGCGTTGAAATATTGATACGCCAGATTGAGTTTAATCCAGCGACTTTGCGGGTCATACCGCAACGCCTCTTCCAGCCTGGCTTGAGACTCCTGTGGCGACAAGTTAGGCAGTTTGGCTGAATTGGCCAGATTTTCGGCGTAGCGTTTACGCAGGGACTGCACCACTTCTGGCTGGCTGATCATGGAGGCCGGCAAGTTTGACAGCAACCGTGACGCGTTAGGCTGACGGTTGGTTTGCATATATACGCTCAGCATGCCGGCAATGGCGTCTGTGTTATCCGGATGCGCAGTCAATAATTGTTGATAGCGTTTTTCAGCTTCCGGCCACTGACCGGCATCCAGGGCATTGGCCGCCAGCCCCAACTGCGCCTCCAGCCCACCTGGTTTGGCTTGGTTAGCTTGGGTAAAGGCGGCATTAGACGCAGCCAGATCACCACGCTGCTTGGCCGTTTGCGCCTGCTGCATTGACGCCCAATAGCTGGCGGACGCCAGTGCTTCAGACCAGTGGGCGCGATTGGATTTGGCCGCCCGGGTCAACAACTGACGCGCTTCATCATGGCGGCCTTGCCGCATGCGAATCACACCCAGCCCACCCAGCGCATTGTTGTCATTGGGCTTCAATGCCAATATCTTGTTGAATTGTAATTCGGCGGTCGCCATGTCTTGCTGTTCCAACGCAGTCATGCCAGCCTCGGTCGCACTGTTCACCGCCGTAGTCACCGGATCTTTGGGTGGAGGTGGGGGCGCTGCCGCACGTGCGGTTTTCAATGGCCGGGTCAACAATTTACGAATTTCGCTATCATCCGGATTTTTAGCCAGATAACTGCGTATCGACTGCATATCATCGGCCGTAGGCGCGGGTCCAGGCAAGGTCAAGGCACTGCGCCAGCTGTCCAGTGCTGCCTGGCGACTGTCGCTACGCTCGGCCAGTTTTTCCAGTAAGCGCAGGCCTTCACGCCGCGTAGGCACACGCCAGGTCAGTGTTTGTGCGTAACTGAGGGCAATGGCGTTATCGTTGGGACTTTCGCGGTGCATACGGGCCAAACCGTCTTTGGCTTCTTCCCAGCCGTCGGCCGTGGTACGCAATACCTGATAGTATTCAAAGGCTGTGCGGCCTTGCGGCGTTTTACCAGCAAATAATGTGCGGTAGGTGTCCACCGCCTTATCTGCTTCGTTATTTTTGACATAGGCACGCGCCTCAGTCAGCGCGCTTTGACTGCCATTTCCCGCCAGCTTGACCTCCTGATCAAGCGACATGGCCTGTTTGCTACCCGGCGCCACTTGCATCAAGCGATCCAGATAAGATTGTGCCGAGGCCAGCCGCTGCTCCTCGATCTCCAATAATCCTAAGCCATACAGGGCATCTGGATTATTGGGCTCAATTAGCAGCAATTTACGCCAGACGTCACCCGCCTGCTTTTTCTTGCCCAGTGATTGCCAGTTTTTACCCTGCTCGATCAGAGTTTTGACTTCTTCAGTCTCTGCCGCTGCCGGCATGGCACTGCCCAGCAATATTGCTGCGGCCGTGATCAGTGTGATCCGCTGATTAAACATTCTTTCTCCCACCTCGTTTGTATTTTGCCATCTGGCAAAAATTGGTACCGCTGTTCTATCCAGCCCTGGCCGAACAAGGCCAGTACCTGGTCATAATAATTGGGTTGCTTGTGCGCTTGCTTGGCTTCATTCCACGCCAGTTGCTGTTGTGCTTTCACATCGTTATGCCAATGTTTGAGATTGACCTGCGGTGCAAAACGCTGCAAATATGGCATCACCGCTGCATAAAACCCCACCGGCGCCAAACCATTTTTTTGCGCATTACTGACATCCACCCGCTCGGGCACTTGCCCTGCCAGCAACCAAGGCTTGATGCCGGCCGTTGCCTTAACCAGCTCTGGCAGTAGCGGTTCTTGCGTCGGTGTCATGCCTGTCCACAGGTAGACACGAATCGCATCGTAACTACCAATAGCACCTGTTGCACTGTCGTAACCCAAGTTAAAACCGCCTTGCTTGTCCCGCTGGTACAACATCCAGTCAGGGATTAGCCCGACAGGACTGATCCGTTTCATCAAGGTCACGGCCGTTTTCGCTATTGCCGCCCAAGGTCCACTCGGGTCCTCAGCATCCAGACGGCGCAACACAGGCAATGGCCAGTAACTAGGATTCAAGCGATAGCTACCTATTTTCCTGAAGCCCGCCGGCGCTGGCATCAGTATCGGGCCCAATCCTGGCAACTCGGCGACTTCACGCGCGCGTATCATGCGTAGCAATTGCAAAGCTGCATCCCGGTATTGGGGTGTTTTCCACAATCTGGCAGCCTCTAGCAGTGCATAAACCATCCATACATCGGCATCGGCTGCTGAGTTGCTGTCCAGCACACGCCAAACACCATCTTTGTCTTCACCCCACAACCATGCAGGCAAGGTATCCTGCAATCGCTGTTCAGCGAGGTTATTCAGTGTCCATTCCCATAACTGGGCGAATCGCACCTGATCGTTAGCAATCAGGGCAAACACCATCGCATAGGCCTGCCCCTCCGACATGCTTTGTTTGTTTGAGGTATTGGCATCTACCACACGGCCATCAGCCTGCACAAACTCGGTCACAAAAGCCTGCCATTGAGGCCAGGCCGACGAACAGGTCACTGTTTTTTGCTGGGCATACCCTGTGGCATGCATGCATAACATCCATAGCATAATCAGCGCCTGTGAGGCTCGCGTCGGCATGGTCACCCGCATGTCGTTGGTGGCTTATTTATCGTGCAAACGTTGCCGCGCTTTGGCATTAAGTACACGGTTCAAAATCACGCTTATCAATAAAATGACCAGCAAGGCAATCACATTACTCAAAAATGGATGCTTGGTCAGGTACCAGCGCGCCTGTAGCATGGGCCCAAGCGTGCCTAGCGCATAGGTGGTTTCTGCTGACAGCGTACGGACGCGATCAGCATGCACCGACACCATGGCCCCTTGCACATTGGGTAGGCCTTTTTCCACATCAAACAAGGCATCCAGGGTTTGCTTGTAACTCACCCCTTTAGGCGCACTGAGTAAGGCTACACTGCGACCCGCTTTGAACGGTGACTCAAAACCGGCCAGATACGCATCACTGTCTGCTTGCTGATACTCTATCGTGGCGTATGCGTTCACCTCATCTTCAGGGAAGATGGAATACCAAGCCCGTAACAGTGGATTGGAGAGTCTGACTTTAAGTCGACCTTGTTCATATTGCATAGGCAGTACATCACGCCAGTGTTCGGCGATGCCACCTTCAGTGCTTTTATCAAACACAATCAGGTCTTTATCCAGCCCCTTACTCAAGTCGGCTTTTGATAACACGCTGACCTTGAGCGCAGGATAGCCGGTGGCTTCACCCATGCGCCCCATAAGACGCAGGTAAGCGGCTATGGTGTCGGTGTCAGGCGCCTCAGGCAAAACCACAGCGGTTTCTGACAGGTCAGCCAGCCGGGTAAACGGAAAACCGGTATTGGCAAATGCAGCCAGATTGGGCATTTTGATGTAATGCTTGAAACCACTTATATCTATGGTGGAGTTGGGTTCGATGCTACCTTTTACTTTCAGTGGCTCAGTTAAATTGACACCGCAATCGCCCAACCGCAATTTATCAAACAGAAAATGGAGCGTCAGTTCTGAATACGGCGTCACCAGATAATCGGGAATCGTGACCTTGGTTGCCGAGACCAACTGCTTCTCATCTTTAACGATTTCTACCACACCTTTGCGGAAGGCCATCAGCTTTTCTGAAGTGAGCAGTCGCTCTGAGCCGACGAAGCGCTCATTGACACTGATATTCAGCGCAGATTTATCTTCCTGTGGGCGGGACGTGTAACGGTACTTTAGATACAGTGGCACGCCTTTGGTATTCCACATGAACAAGTCAGGCGGAAAACGCAACGGTACACGGATAACATCGTAGGCCTGACCTTTGGAAGACAACACGTTGTCACTGACCAGTTCACCCAGTCTGACTGGGCGGTCAGTACGAATCCAGGCAGGAGCATCGTATGGATGGCGGGTGGCTGGCATGCTCAGGTTATTTACCGTGGCCTGCGTGCCACTGAACGCATTGCGCGCAAGTATCAAGCCCTGTGCAGCCAGTTTAAGTTCGCTGGCATCGCGACCATAAATCACCAGCAACTTGCCATATTCATCGTTAGGATTGGTCAACACCGCCAAGCCCGGACCTGGCATCGGCGGCAATGTCAGCCCAGGCAACTGCTCACCTTCAGCCAAAAATAGAACCGCATTACCCTGGCGGGGTAAACTACCCAAATTCACCGGAAACTCGGCGCCGCGAAAGCCTGCCAGTTGCCCGAACCAAGAGGCGACATACCCCGAGGACTCAAGCTGGGCACGGGTAGGCGGATGGGCATATACAAAGGGTAATGCCAATTTGTGATTGTCACGCGCGCTGTAGAAAGGTAACGGTAATAAAGCCAGGTCGTTCGGCAATTTCAAACTACGGGTAGTGACCTGCAAGGTACTTTGATTGCTGACTTTTGCCCACAAACTGGAGTGCTGCGGATCTTCACAGCCATTGGTGTAATGGCCGATAAACTGCATGCTTAACAGGTTGTAATCCAGAAACATCCAAGCTGGCAAGGCAAAGCTGGCTTCTTGCGACTGTCCAGACTGCTCGCTGCTCAGGGGTATGCTAGATACCAGTTCATCATTCATCAGCAAGTTTAGGCTGGACAGTTCTGGAATCAGCGCTGTGGAATAGCTATAGCGTAAATGCACATCAGCCTTGGTAACGATTTCATCTTCACGCAAAGAAAAGCCAACCGTATTTCGGCCATCAACCCCTACCAGATTAAAGGGGTATTTCGCCCCAAGTGCCTTGAAGCTGTAGGTGTAGGTTTGCTGGCGCCCTGCAGGCGCTACGCTGGCGGCTTGCTCAGGCACAACTGCTGGCGCCACTTTATTGATCGCCGCCTGGGCTTGCTCCATGGCCACCAGGCCCAACATCAGTGTTGACAACAGCCTGATAAAATGAACACAAAAAGAATGAGGCATACGCTTAACTTTTCCTGAATACTTGAGTAGCCTGACGGCCGAGTTGGGCAAATTGTCTGGGACCATCCTTACACAGGTAATACAACAACAGACCGATACCTCTGCAGCCGATTTTGTACACCATACCCAGCGAGGTCAGCGGCGCATCTTTTGGGCTTTGACCAAAAGCCGAAGTCCAGGCATCGGCACGCGAAAAGGTCATGGCAGCCAGTGCCATCTCGTCATGCACATCCATAGGCTCAAACTGCAAACCAAGGCGTTCGTCCTGATTAAACATCACGCGTGCCGCAAAGGTATTCTCTTCACTACCCCGGCGCAGAATCACATTCACCAGCGTAGACTTTTCCAGCTGTAAGCGCTTAGGCAGGCGCAGGCCTAGTCCTTTGGGTGAGAAATCTGTGGTTTCACACACCAGATGCTCGCCGTTTGGCAAGACCAGCGTATAGAGCAAACTAGCCGGAACGCGTGGATTGGCGCGGAATTGCTTGGTTTCATTGGCTACCGCCACACTGGCGCCACTGATCACCATGTTGTACGTGGTCCACAACATATTCATGAGGATGGTGATTAGCAGATCCTGATCCATTTCGCTGAACAGCAACATGCGGACACCCGCCACTACACCGGCCAGATTAAGCAAGAACAGAATAATATAGGGTGTGGCCATGCCCCAATCAAAGTAGGATTGGCCCAATACATTGCCTTTGGCGGTCACGTTAAACGAACCACTTTTGGGACTGATCATAGCCATCAGCACCGGACGCGCAATGTACCAAGCCAGCACTGACTCATAGACTTCGTTCCAGAACGAATGACGGAACCGCCCCTGAATAAACGAGTTGGCCAGATTACTCTGTATGATGTGCGGCAAGGCATAAACTGCAATCATCAGTGCAGACGCTTCAAAAATATGGATATCGAACAGCAAGAAGGCCAGTGGCGCAGTGAGAAAAACCAAGCGCGGTAAGCCGAAGAAAAAGTGCATCATGGCATTTAAATAGCATAGCCGCTGCCCCAGATTCAAACCTTTGCCCAACAGGGGATTGTCGATACGGAAAATCTGCGCCATACCGCGTGCCCAGCGTATACGCTGCCCGATATGCCGCGACAGGTTTTCAGTCGCCAGCCCGGCAGCCTGTGGCACCGCGAGGTAGGCGGTGTTATAACCCAGCCGGTTCAAACGCATGGCCGTCAATGCATCTTCAGTCACACTTTCAGTGGCGATGCCCCCCAGTTCGACAAGTGGTTTGCGACGTAACAGGGCGCATGAACCACAGAAAAAGGTGGCATTCCACAAATCGTTACCATCTTGAACCAAGCCGTAAAACAACTCGCCCTCGTTCGGCACCTGACGGAAGGTTTCGAGATTTTTTTCAAACGGGTCAGGCGAGAAAAAAACGTGCGGGGTTTGCAACATGGCCAATTGGGGGTCTTGAATGAACCAGCCCAGGCATACTTGCAAAAATGAACGGGTCGGAATGTGATCAGAATCAAAAATGGCGATGTACTCGCCATCCGTGATTTTTAGTGCATTATTGATATTACCGGCTTTGGCATGCTGGTTATTGGCACGCGCAATGTAGCCAGCGCCCACACTGTTACACAGCGCCATGAATTCGCTACGATAGCCATCGTCCAACACATACACTTTTAGCTTATCTGAAGGCCAATCTATCATGAGCGAAGATAAGATGGTTTGCCGCACCACTTCCAGCGGTTCGTTGTAGGTCGGAATAAAAATGTCTACGGTAGGCAGGTCGGCATCTTCAAGCTGAATCGGAATTGGGCGACGTTGCAATGGACGCGCGGTCTGAAAATAACCCAGCAACAGGGTTAGCAAGGCATACAGCTCTGCAGCCACCAAGCCCCAGCCAAACAAGGCATCTACCCAGCTATGAAAACCGACAGTTTCAGTCAGACGCCAGTACATGTAGCGCATGGAGGTGACGACAGAAATCAGTATCAAAATGAGACTGGCGTAACGTCCACCTGCACTTCGTACAAGCAAGGCAACCAAAAAAAACAGCAAAGAAAACTGTAATTGTGCAAGCAAATCAAGTGACGTTGAGATGACGCACCAAAGCACCACACTGGCAGCAACTAACACCAACCACATTAACCATGCTTGTCCAAACAGCGAGGTTTGCTCAATGCGTTGTAACCACGTATCAATTTTTTGGACAAACTTGGTCATATGCGCTCGTTTAGTTTCAAAAAGGAACAGGGCATCAGCACGGATCAGTGCATTTGTAGCAGCAGGGATTCAGCGCAGGCAACGACGTCTCTGGAGATACGACTATGAACGTCAAAATCAAGGACCGATTTACCAAGAGCAAAAGCCTCTGACGCCACCTGATCGTAGCCAATTTGACCCAGCAGATTGGGCTCAAACTCATTCAGCAGAAACTTCATGACATCCCGGTTAAATTGCAAAAATGGATTGACGCTATTGATGATGTATTGAAAACCGTAAAAATCTTCGCGGTCAGCACAATAGGTATCTATCATGCGGCGCATGCGAGGCAGCGTGGCATACGAACTGGTATCCGCCTGCAGCACCACCAGCAATGCATTAGAGATAGCCAGCGCATGCTCCATGTAAACAGTGGTACCCGGCGGGGTATCAATCACCACATACACATCATCTGCCAGCTTCAAGCCTTCTAGAAACAAAGCCATCGCATTAGGATCATGGTTCAACTCTTGTCGCAACAAGCGCTGATCCTCCTCGTTTAACTCGCCAAATGGCAAGTAACAAACACCATGCTCATTGCTCAAGATAGACTCTTGCCCAGAATTACCTGATAAAAAGTCTCTGGACCAGCCATCAATCGAGTGATGCTGAACATCAAAATGAAAGCGCATGCCATTTTGAGGA
>CAYYBN010000071.1:0-211 GCA_964470225.1 uncultured Methylotenera sp.
TTGATGACGCTCCATTGGTGTTGTCTACCTTGCGTGCCGCCTTGCTGGGCGGGTCGCGTCGTCCAGTGCTACTGGTTGAACAACTGGCCGCACGCCTGCATGCACCAGATACCCACCATGTCTGGATCCAACGCTTGACGCTGGAACAATTGCTGGCTTACGCCCGGCCATTGATGGAACGTAATCCGGCTGACTTGCCGCTGTATGGCAT
>CAYYBN010000071.1:221-5044 GCA_964470225.1 uncultured Methylotenera sp.
CAATATAGACTTGGCGGATGTGCCAACCACTGCTGCCTGCCCTGAATTCAGTTACACCCCGACCACGCACGCCACTGTGGTTGCCAAACTGATTGCCGCCGGTGCCATTCCGCTAGGAAAAACCAATCTGGACCAGTTTGCGACAGGTCTGGTCGGAGTGCGCTCACCCTATGGCGCCTGTAAAAATAGCCTACATCCCGAGTATATTTCTGGCGGATCCAGTTCCGGTTCTGCCGTCGCCGTGGCGCTGGGGCTGGCCAGTTTTAGTCTGGGCACCGACACCGCCGGTTCTGGCCGCATACCGGCTGCTTTCAATAATCTGGTGGGCATCAAACCCAGTTGTGGTCTGCTGAGTACGCATGGCATGGTGCCGGCCTGCCGCAGTCTGGATTGCATGTCGATTTTTGCCCTGAACACGGCCGATGCCCATGCCGTGTTACAGGTAGCACAAGGCCCGGATCCGCAAGATGCCTATTCTCGCCAGCGGCCGCCGCAAGCCACCCAGCAGTTCCCGTCGGCGTTTCGTTTTGGCGTGCCCAGTGCATCGCAACTGGCCTTTTTTGGCAACAGCGAAACGCCTGCCTTGTTTGATGCTGCCATCGCCCGCTTGAAAGCCATCGGTGGCATTCAAGTCGAGATTGATTTTTCACTGTTTTTGCAAACAGCCCGCTTGTTGTATGAAGGTGCGATTGTGGCCGAGCGCTATGCCGCGATACGGCCGATGATTGAGTACAATCCGGATGCCTTGCATCCTGTAACGCGGCAAATTATTGCCGGGGCGCGCAAATTCAGCGCCGCCGATGCCTACGATACCCTGTACCAGTTGCAAGCCAACAAAGCCAAGGCGGCGCAGACCTGGCAATCGGTGGATGTCATCGTCACACCCACTGCCGGCACCCTATACACTATTGCTGAAGTGGAGGCTGACCCCATACGCACCAACAGCAACCTTGGCTACTATACCAATTTTATGAACCTGCTCGATTTGAGCGCGATTGCCATTCCGGCGGGCGTTCAGCGCAATGGCTTGCCGTTTGGCATTACGTTATGCGCGCCAGCATTTAGTGATGAGGCCTTGATTGCACTGGGCAGTCAGTTCGGGGCTTAACACCGTGTGGGTGTATCGAATACTGGATGCTGTTTCGCTGCAAAACCCAAGTCTATCCGGTCGCTTGCAGTAGCGCTTGCCCGGCTAACCACTGCGCCAACTGGCGGCCTAACCGCATATGCGCATCGCTGTCCAGATGGACACCATCCACACGACTGCTTTGTACCACCGCCCCGGCATCAAAAAATGCACAATCCAGTTGTGTGCACAGGCTGCGGTAGGCCTCGGCCAAGCCCAGACATTTTTGTGCAGCACCGGCAAATTTATCCGTCATATTGCCCTGTACCTGCGTGATGACTGGTGGCGCGATGACCAGAATAGGCGGTATCGGCATGCCGGGTTCTACCGGGGCCGTACGCACCGACTGTATCAGGCTGGCCATGCCCTGGGTGGCATGCCAGGCTTGATGTGGATGCATGGACTGAAAGTCGTTGGTGCCCAGCATAAGAATGACCAGTGCCAATGGCGAGTGAATTTCGATACGTTGCGCCAGCCCTTGCAAGCCATTGCGTCCAGCTTTGTATGGGTCTTCAAACACGGTACGTCGGCCATTCAGACAATCTTCAATGACCCGGTATGAAGTGAACTGGTTCGAACCCTTGTGCTGGTTTAGTGTCAGTTCCAGTACGCCTGGCCAGCGTTGATCAAACGGCAATCGCTGGCGGCTGTTGGGGATGATGCCCCAGCTCAGCGAATCGGCATAGACCAGTATCTGCTGCACAATGGGTTCTACCTCGATGTGATTTATTTAGCCTTCATTGGCAATCACATCACGGTAGACATGCCAACTGGCATGTCCCGCCACCGGCATGGTAACAATCAGCCCGAGAAAACTGGTGGCAAAGCCTACTCCCACCAGCACCACCAGACAACACGCCCAGCACAGCATGACAGTCGGGTTGTGCGCACAGGCACGCAGGCTGGCTACGGCGGCAGTGTAGGCGCTCACATGTTTATCCAGCATCAGCGGGATGGCAATCACACTCATGGCAAAAATCAAGGCAGCAAACAGACCGCCCACCGAGAAATACACCAGTGTGAACATAGGCTGACGGAAGGTAAGCACATTCAGCACAATCTCGATAAACGTGGGCAGTTGTCCATTGAAATAATGGGCAAAGATCAGAAATGACAGCTGTGTCCAGGTGAGCAAAGCGGTAACCAGCATGCCGGCAAATACCGCCATATGAAATAGATTGGGCCACCAAGCCACCAGACTAGGCAACAGTGACGGCGGCTGCCCTTGCTCGATACGCTGACTCAAGGCATACAAGCCCATGGCGAGGAACGGCCCCAACAGCAAAAAGCCGGTGGTTAAACCGCCCAACAGCCAATAGTCATCGGCAAACAGGGTATGAATCAGAATGCCGGTGACGGTGAACACCAGTCCATAAAACAGGCTGGCCCAACCTGCCGTATGGGTATCCTCTACACCGGCATGCAGCCAATCGATCACATTCCCAGGCTCCAGCCCTTGGGACACCTTCACTTCTTCAAGTGCATCGCTTGCTGCCACAACCCTGCTTTTACCCATTGTTAGCCCCTGTGTGTTGTGATTATTATGGTGCAACGGCGCACTGGATGCCTCTGACTTTACGAGCCAGGGCAAAACGCCATCACTGACATTATTGTTTAAAGCAAATGTAACACAATTGTGTCAGCGTGACACAGTTCAGTGAGATTGCTCAGGATGGACCTGGCTTAAAGTGCAAGGATACGGCGCTAACCGCTAGCGAATATTCAGGGTGTATTGAATGACAAATTTGGCAACATAGCCGACCAGCCCCAAGGTCAATGCCAAAAACAGAGCGAAGGTGCCGGTTTTACCGGCTTTGGATTTCCAGGCCAGATTGGCCACAATAAACAGCATTAACAGCATCAGTGCGCCAATGCCATAAGTCATACCCAGTTCAGTGAGTTGGGCTTCGGTCAGGCCAAAAAGAGTGGCTTCCATGTGGGTTCCTGCATACCAGCCGATGAGGCCGAAAACGGTGAATGTATCGATGATGACCTTGCGGTCAAACGAAGGTTTGGCCAGAGTATTAAAAAGACTGGCCAGTTAGCAATGACTTAGTGCAAGCTACCACTCAGTAATTGCAGTACATGTTGTTCGAGTTGCTCGCTCGGTTTGCGTTTGAAGCCACTTTTGGCAAACGCATGCCAGCGCCCCACCACAAAACTGATCATGGTGTTGGCGGCAATCCCCGCGTCAATGACCTTGTGACCTTGCGCTTCGGCAATCCGCAAGGATTGCTTGAGGCTGGCTTCCAGCCGGTCCAGCAACTGGTTAATGCGTGCTTGCAAGCCCTCGTCTTCATTGACCAGCGCATCGCCAATCAGCACGCGTGACATGCCGGGGTTGCGCTCGGCGAATTTGAGCAGGGTATTCAGCATCAGTTGTACTTGCTTGAGGCCATCCGTTTCATCAGTGGTGATTTTGTTAATTACGCCAAACAACGCAGATTCAATAAACTCAATCAGGCCTTCGAACATTTTGGCCTTGTTGGCAAAGTGGCGGTACAGCGCCGCTTCAGACACCTCCAGTTTGGCTGCCAGCGCAGCGGTGGTGATTTTTTCACCACGCGGATTTTGTAACATGGAAGCCAGCGTTTCCAGAATTTGTTGTTTGCGGTTTGCGCGGAGTTCTTTGTTTGCAAGTGCCATGTGAATGTCTGAATAAAGAGTATTTGGTCAGGGAAACTACCTCAATGTAATAGGTATTTTAACTGTAATCCCCTGCAACAGCCAGTACAAAAAACCGCGTTATATGCGCAAGTGAGTCAGCGCACACACATGTGTTAGCCGAGCGTTTACATACACTGGTTTGCGCAAGGCACGGCTAATCCACAGTGTTTTCATGCCTAGCCGCTTGGCGGTCATCAAGGCCGGTAAACTGTCTTCCAGCATTACGCAGTCGCGGGCGTGTACCCGCATGGTGCGCAATAATTTTCGAAAGCCGCGCACGCTGGGTTTGGCATGAAAGCGGGTCGATTCCACGCTAAACACGAGTTCAAAACAGTCGTCTATGCCCAACACCTGCAACACGCGCATGGCGTACTGCCGTGGCGCATTGGTAAACACACATTTGCGCCCCGGCAGGCGGTGTAACAGATGTTTGAGCCGTCGAGTTGGCAACACCATGTCGTCACTTAAAAAAGCATGCGTCTCGGCCAGAAAGTGATGCGGATTGATGCCATGGTGGCGCATCAGGCCCTTGAGCGTGGCACCGTAAATGCGCCAGTAATGCTGGCGCAGCGCACAGGCGGCGGCTTGGTCTAGCTGTAAATGGTCTTGAATATACTGGGTCATGGCCCGGTTCATGACCGGGAAAATATGCGCTGAGGCGTTATGCAGGGTGTCGTCGAGGTCAAACACCCACACCCGCGACCGGCGGCGCATGGCGTCAGGCGGCATCGGCACGTTGCTTGGCCGGGCGTTGCAAGACAGTACGCAGATAGTCGCTAAATACTGGCCGTGGCGTCACCGTTTTGGTGTAGTACATGTCCATTTGCAGGTGTGAGGCCAGATAAATATCAGCCGCAGTAAATTGGGTGCCGCACAAAAATGGCTGTTGTTGTAACTGGTTAGCCAACGTATCCAGTGTCAGCTCTAATGAGCCGAAACCGAGAAAACCTTTGGCTGGTGTGCCCATGCGTGTGGTCTGTGGCGTTTGCCAGTCCAGCAAGGCAGCCGTGGTCGCCGCTTCCAAGGGCCC
>CAYYBN010000071.1:5054-8696 GCA_964470225.1 uncultured Methylotenera sp.
CGGCCACAAAAAATAGCCAGCGGAAAAAAGCAGCGCGTGCAGGGGTGCCTTGGGGTGGAATCAGCCCTTTGTCGGCAAAGGTGTCGGCCAGATAAGTGAGTATGGCGGCGGTTTCAGTCACCACCGCCTCGCCATGGGTCAGCGCAGGCAACTTGCCCATGGGGTTGATGGCCAGAAACGCCTCAGATTTTAGCGTGGCGCCAAATTCCAGCCACTCGACCTGATACGGCACTGCCAGCTCTTCCAGCAGCCAGTGCACAGCACGGCCACGCGAACGCTGGTGGCTGTATAGCGTAATGTCCGCCACTTATTTGGCCTTGATCAGCGTGCCCACGCCTTCATCGGTGAGCACTTCCAGCAGCAGCGCATGTTCAACACGGCCATCAATAATATGCACCGATTTCACGCCACTGCGCGCGGCATCCAGTGCCGAACCGATCTTGGGCAGCATGCCGCCGCTCAGGGTGCCATCGGCCACCAGATCGTCGATTTGTTTGGGGGTCAGGCCGGTCAGTAACTGGCCTTTTTTATCCAGCACGCCGGGCGTGTTGGTCAGCAGGATCAGTTTTTCGGCATTCAAGATTTCTGCCAATTTGCCTGCCACCACATCGGCGTTGATGTTGTAGGTCTCGCCATCGCGACCTACACCGATGGGGGCAACCACCGGAATAAAGTCGCCGCTATCCAGAAAGTTGATAATGCTGGGGTCGATGGCGGAAATTTCGCCTACCTGACCAACATCAATGGTTTTGGAAGGGTCTTGCATGTCTTCCATTAGCAACTTGTGGGCGTGGATAAAATTGCCATCCTGACCCGTCAGGCCCACTGCCTTGCCACCGTGACGGTTAATCAGGTTCACAATCTCCTTGTTGACCTGACCGCCCAGCACCATTTCTACCACGTCCATGGTTTCTTCATCGGTGACGCGCATGCCCTGAATAAACTCGCCTTTTTTGCCCAGCTTGTCCAGCATCTCGTTGATCTGCGGTCCGCCGCCATGCACCACCACCGGGTTCATGCCCACCAGTTTGAGCAAGACCACATCTTTGGCAAAGCACTCTTTCAGGTGCTCGTCGGTCATGGCGTTGCCGCCGTATTTGATGACAATGGTTTTGTCAAAAAAACGCTTGATGTAGGGCAGCGCTTCAGCCAAGGTTTGCGCCTTTTGCGCAGCGTTTGCGGGTTGCATCATCCACAGTTCCAGATTGAGTAATAAACAGGCAGGATTTTACCGCAGAATTGTGACGCTCATGCAGGTTTTGCAACGGTTCGGTCAGGATGACAATCTCAATGCTTAACCACAGAGACACAGAGGCACTCCAGTGGTTCTTTACCCTCGATGAAGACATCGTGCAAAGACTCTGTGCTTCTGTGTCTCTGTGGTAAGAAGTTTTTGCGGCCAAACCAGTTTTAAAGCGGCTTCACAAACACCTTGGACTTGCGCTGGAAGTTATACAGTTGCTGTTTGGCCTGAGGCAGTTCTTCTACCGACTGTTCTCTGAAGCCACGCTCCAGAAACCAGTGTTCGGTGCGCGTGGTCAGGCAGAATAGCCGGGTGTAGCCCTGGGCTTTGGCCTGCGCTTGGCAGAAGTTGAACAGCTTGTCGCCACGGCCGCCACCACGGTAGGCGGCGTCAATCGCCAGGCAGGCGAATTCCACCATTTTTTCATCGCTAAACGGATACAGCGCGGCGCATCCAATAATGCGATTGTCATGCTCCATCACGTAAAAATGATTGATTTCCATCTCGATGCGCTCGCGGCCACGCCGGACCAGAATGCCTTCGTTTTCGAGGGGTTCAATCAATCGCAAAATGCCACCAACATCACCGATATTGGCCTGACGCATGGTTTCCAGTGGTAGCTCGGTGACCATGGTGCCTATGCCTTGACGGGTAAACAGCTCCTGAATAATGGCGCCGTCGATGTGGCGTGAAATCAAATGCGTACGCGTCACGCCGTGTTCACAGGCGCGTACCGCGGCAGGCAGGTAAAAATTCACATCCTCGGAATAATGAATAGGCTCATCGCTCACCTGCACATTACGCAACAGATTCTTCGCTTTGGCCGAGGTCATTTCGCGCAGCAATTCTCCACGCAGGTTTTGTACGCCTTCCGAGTCCATTAAAAAAATCAGTTTTTCTGCGTCCAGCGCAATCGCGGTGCTGACGGCCACATCTTCCAAGGTCAGGTTAAACGTCTCACCCGTGGGTGAGTAGCCCATAGGCGACAGCAATACCAGCTCACCGTCATCCAGCCGTTTACGGATGCCGACAGCATCGATCTTGCGCACCTCGCCGGTGTGTTGCAAATCGACGCCATCCAGCACACCCAACGGCTTGGCGGTGACAAAGTTACCGCTGGCGACACGCATATCGCTACCCGCCATCGGTGAGTTGGCAATGCCCATGGACAGTAGCGACTCGATTTCCACCCGCACGGCACCATTGGCTTCCTTCACCGCTTCCATCGCCGCATCGTCGGTGATGCGCAAACCGTTATGAAACTTGGGCGTCAGGTGGTCACGTTTCAGGCGCTGCTCGATTTGTGGCCGTGCACCATGTACCAGTACCAGCCGCACTTCCAGACTGGCCAGCAGGTTGAGGTCATGCGATAGCGCGATAAACTGCTGCTCGCTAACCACCTCGCCACCAAAGGCAATCACAAAGGTGCTGCCGCCAAAGGCGTGGATATAAGGCGCTGCCGAGCGGAACCAGTGCACAAACTCTTTGCTGTTGCTGTGGCTGAGCACCGTCGGTGGCGTGTAAGTCATCGCCGAGGGGGGCAGGTGCAGGTCATACAAACGGCCGGGCGTGGTATTGAGCGCTTGTGCCGCTGCACGTAACAAGGCCTCGGAAATACCGATTTCGCCACGCTCGATGCGTGACAGGTTGCTGGCATCGGTGCCCATGCGCGCTGCCAGTTGTTGCAAGGTCAAATTTTGCGATTTACGCAAATCTCTGATATTTGAGCCAACCATATTTGTTATTTATCAATTAAATTTGCAAAATATTAATTGTATTTTGATTCTAATGCAAATTTAACAAAGTGGGCTGATGCTGTTTGATTGTTCTAAACAAGCATATGACGTCAAGAAAATATAAACAGTTAGCCAGTTTTTAGCACGTGAAACCACAATGGCAGTGTCATCATACTAAGCAAGGTGTTGCTAAATACCGCCGCCGCATACAAGCCTCCGTCCAGTTGGTAGCGCTCGCAGATAATAATGCCAAATACCATGGTTGGCATGGCGGCCAGTAGTGTGACGGTGGTGAGTATGTCACCAGACAGACTCAGCCATTGCCCGACATGCATGGCCACCCATGGGCCTAACAGTAAGGGCAACACATAAACCGGTAACAGGGTTGTGAGCAAGCTTGGTTTAAATGAATCCCAGCGTATGCTCATGCCCAGCGCGATCAGCATCAGCGGCACCACGCCGCCCGCCAGCGTATGCAAGGCGTGTTGCAGCATTTCGGGTTCTGGTGTTTGTGTCAGGTTGAGCAGTGCCGCCAACAGCAACGCCCATAATGGGGGTACTTTCAGCAAGGCGATAAATGGATTCTCTTTGTGGTCACTGTGCCCATAATGTTGGGCCAGTAAAATGCCCAAGGTGAGCAAGGTGGGCGTGCAGGCAAACAGG
>CAYYBN010000072.1:0-8675 GCA_964470225.1 uncultured Methylotenera sp.
AAGTGGTAGCCACTGGCCAAACCGTGGCCCGTATCTACGATACGCAGCAACTGGAAGTGCACATTGCCATCCCAGAATCTGTCATCACACGCCTGAAACCGGGTGATACCGCGCACATTTGGTTGGCGCAATCCACCACCCCATGGCAGGGTGCCATCCGCGAAATTGCCGCAGCTGCCAATAGCCAAACCCGCGCTTTTGATGTGCGCGTGTGTTTTGTCGATGTTACCAGCGCCATGGCCAGTCAGACCCTCAAGCTGGGCATGACCGCCACGGTACAGCTAGACGCGCTGAACACAACCACTTCATCAGGCACCCTGCGGGTACCCTCCACTGCCGTCAGTCATGCAGGGGCAGACAGCATCGTTTGGGTGATAGATGCCCAACAAAAAGCATACCCACGCAAAGTCACTACCGGTGATTTGCAAGAAGATGGTGTGCTCATTACCGGCGGCTTGCAGACCGGTGAACGTATTGCCACGGTAGGGGTACATACGCTGATTGCTGGCCAGAGCGTGCGTGCCATTGTCCCAGACCCCGAGGTGCTCAAGTGATGACAACACCAGAATCATCACGCTGGAACTTGTCTGCCTGGGCATTACGCAACCAGTCGCTGGTGCTGTATTTCATCGTACTTACCTTGCTGGCGGGCGTGTTCGCCTATACCCGTCTGGGCCAATCCGAGGACCCCCCGTTTACCTTCAAGGTCATGCTGGTGCGTGCCACTTGGCCGGGGGCATCTGCCGTTGAAATGGAGCAGCAGGTCACCGATAAAATTGAGAAAAAACTGCAGGAAATTCCGTCGATAGACTATACCAGCAGCTTCTCACGCCCTGGTGAGAGTGTGGTGTTTGTGGTCATCAAGGATGACACCTTTTCCAGTAAAATTCCTGAGCTGTGGTATCAAGTGCGTAAAAAGATCGGTGATATTCGCCACACTTTTCCGCAAAACTTGCAAAGCCTGACGTTCAATGACGAGTTTAGTGATGTCTACGGTACCTTGTATGCCATCACCGCAGATGGGCTAACGCCTCAACAACTGAAACGTCAGGCCGAATGGGTGCGGGCACGTCTGTTAAAGCTGCCTGATATTGAGAAAATTGATTTATTTGGCGAGCAGCCACAAAAAATCATCATCGAGATTAGCAACCAAAAACTGACCACGCTGGGCATTAGTCCGGCACAGCTGGCGCAACTGTTGCAACAACAAAACATGGTCACCAGTGCCGGCACCTATCATGCGGGACAAGAACGCGTGCGCATAGCTGTCAGTGGTCGCTTGCAAACCCTTGAAGCATTGAAACAGTCACCCATTCGGGCTGGCAACCAGGACTATGTGCTGGGCGATGTGGCCACCATACGCCGCGGCTATGCCGACCCACCCGCGTCACGTGTCCGTTTTAATGGCCAGGAAACCTTGTTAATAGGCGTCAGCATGCAAAGTGGTGGCGATGTCATTGCGTTAGGTAAAGCCCTGAAACAGACCACCACCCGCCTGCAACAACAGTTACCCGTTGGCGTACAGTTGCATCTGGTCACTTCACAGCCGGAAATTGTGCAGCACTCGGTCAACGACTTTGTGCGTTCGCTGGCAGAAGCATTAATCATCGTGTTGGCGGTCAGCCTGTTGTCACTGGGATTGCGCACCGGCATAGTGGTCGCCGTTGCCATTCCGATTGTGCTGGCTGGCACCTTTTTATTGATGGACTGGTTAAATATCGGTTTACATAAAATCTCGCTGGGGGCGCTGATACTGGCGCTGGGCCTGCTGGTTGACGATGCCATTATTGCGGTGGAAATGATGGCGGCCAAAATGGAGCAAGGCTGGGAGCGAGCTGCGGCGGCCTCTTTTGCCTACACCTCCACCGCCATGCCCATGCTGACCGGTACGCTGGTCACCGTGGCCGGCTTTCTGCCGATTGCCACGGCCGTGTCTTCCACCGGCGAATATACCCGCTCCATTTTTCAGGTATCCGCCATCGCTTTAACGGTATCGTGGATTGCCGCAGTAGTGGTGGTTCCTTACCTCGGCTACCATTTGTTGCCGGAAGCCCATGCCCATGCCCACCGGCCTTCGCTGTGGCAACGCCTGCGGCAAAAACTCACTGGCCAAGCCGCCATCACGCAGCCACCGCCGCAGGCGGATAGCCACGCCGTGTATGCAAGCCCGTTTTACTTGCGGTTACAGGCGGTAGTCAGTTGGTGTGTACGGCACCGAGTCACAGTCATGCTGGCCACAGTTGTCCTGTTTGTGGGGTCCATGCTGAGCTTTAGTCAGGTACAACAGCAATTCTTTCCCGACTCCACCCGGCTAGAGCTGGTGGTAGATTTGCGTCTGGCTGAACATGCCAGCGACCAGGCCACCGAGCAGGCGGTCAACAAGCTGGAACACTGGCTGACACAATGGCAACAGCAACATGCACCACTACAAAACGTGGTGTCGTATCTGGGTTCTGGTGCGCCACGCTACTATCTGCCGCTGGATGTGCAACTGCCACACCGCGCCTTTGCACAATTGGTGATACTGACGCAAAATTTGGCGCAGCGCGAAGCCTTACGCAACGACTTGCTGCAACTGTTTGAACATGACTTTCCGCAATTGCGCGCCTCGGTATTGCGACTGGAAAATGGGCCACCAGTCGGCTTTCCGGTGCAGTTTCGCGTCGATGGCCTGCCGCTGTCTTCGGTACGGGATGTCGCGCACCAGATTGCCGCAGTCATGCGTCAAAACCCGCATTTGCGCAATGTACAACTGGGCTGGGAAGAGCCGAGTAAAGTCATACGCATCGATGTGGATCAGCAAAAAGCACGCTTGCTGGGTATCCATACACCAGACATTGCCCAGTTGCTGAGTACGCAGTATGACGAGCAACTGATTAGCGAGTTTCGCGAGGGTAACGAGCGCATAGACCTGGTCATGCGTAGCCCGGCCAGCGATCAACGCCGTTTGTCTCAGTTGCAGCAACTCACCGTGCTCAGCCAGCAAGGTGAACGCGTACCCTTGTCACAAATCGCCAGTATCGACACGGTGTTTGAAGAGGGCGTCATGTGGCACCGTAACCGCGTGCCTTCGCTGACGGTGCGCGCCCACCTGCGGGGCCAGATTCAGGCGCCGGTGGTATCGCAACAACTGGAACAGGCCATTGCGCCTATCCTCAAAGCACTGCCGCCCGGGGTTACGGTAGAAACCGGTGGAGCCATCGAAGAGTCAGCCAAAGGGGCCAAATCGGTGGCTAAAGGCGTGCCGCTGTTTCTGGCAGTGGTGTTTACGCTCCTGATGCTGCAACTTCGCAGCGTGTCAAATGTCTTGTTAGTGTTGCTGACTGCGCCACTGGGCATGATAGGCATTACCTTTGCACTGTTGCTTTTTAACATGCCTTTCGGGTTTGTGGCCATGCTGGGCAGCATCGCATTGTCAGGCATGATTATGCGTAACTCGGTGATTCTGGTCGACCAGATTAATCAGGACATTGCTCAAGGGGATACGCTGGAACAGGCGGTGGTGCATTCGACGGTCAGGCGCTTTCGCCCGATTGTGCTCACTGCCGCTGCCGCCATTTTGGCCATGATACCGCTGACACGCAGCGTATTCTTTGGCCCCATGGCCGTCGCCATCATGGGCGGTTTGGCCGCAGCCACCATATTGACCATTTTATTTGTGCCCGCCTTGTATACGTTCTGGGCCAAACTGTTGCAACGCACATGAAATATGCGCCCAATCCCCTTATAATACTTTAGTTAATTTGCATAACCGACCCCACAGGACAAACCCAGTTTAATCCTGGCATGATGAGAAAGAGTTAATGATGACGGACATAGCCATCGCACGTTTTAACATGATAGAGCAGCAAATTCGCACCTGGGAGGTGTTGGATCCACAGGTATTGAGCACACTGAGCCAAAGCCCACGTGAAGACTATGTACCAGCGGCTTATCGCGGGCTGGCCTTTGCCGACATCGAGATACCACTGGCAGACGGCCAACACATGCTCAGCCCCAAAATCGAGGGTCGTTTTCTGCAGGCACTGCAACTGCAAGCCAGTGACAAAGTCTTGTTGGTGGGCGCTGGTAGCGGCTATCTGGCAGCGCTAATTGCACAACACGCCCAGCAGGTTGTGGCGCTAGAAGTCTCAGCCACGCTCTGCGCGCAAGCCAGCGAAAATCTGCGTCGCCATCAGGTTCACAATGTGCGCCTGTTGCCAGGCGATGGTCACGCTGGACTCGATACCGATGCCCCTTACGATGCCATCATATTTACCGCCTCAAGCCCGGTGGAGCCGGATGGGGTACGTTTTCAGCTCGGTATTGGCGGTCGTATGCTAATTGTGCTGGGACAAGCCCCAGTTATGCAAGCCACGCTGATTCAGCGCCAGGGCGAAAATAGTTTTAAGCAAGATGTGCTGTTTGAAACCAGCCTGCCAGCCATGCACAATGCTCAGCAAGCCCCTGCTTTCCGTTTTTAAATCCGCTTGCTAATGAACCGTATTCTGCTATGGATTTCGTTGCTGTCCCTGTTGCCAGCCACAGGCTGGACTGGCAGCCAAAGCCTGCTGGAAGTGTTTGAACAGGCCAAACTGCATGACCCGGTACTCGCTTCGGCGAGCCATGCCTCCAAGGCCAGTCAAACACTGATTGAACAAGCGAAAGCTACGTACCGCCCTGCCATCAACTTTACCGCCACCGCCAATGCCGCGCAGACGGATGTCAAACTGATTGGTGGCAACAACCCGTTTCGCGAAGGCCGTAACAACTTTGAAGGCTACACCGCGCGCGTTGAAGCCAGACAGCCGATTTACCGGCGTGAAAACCTGCAACGCTTAGACCAGTCCTACGACCGCGTCAGCATTGCCGACAAACAATATTTGCTCGCTGAACAAACCCTGATTCTGCGGACGACTCAAGCTTATTTTGATGTGCTGCAAGCCCAGGACCGCATTGCCCTGCTCGAAGCACAGAAACTGGCCATTCAAAGCCAGCTCAAACAAGCGCAAGCCACCTTTGATGTGGGCACGGCCACCATTACCGATGTCAATGAAGCGCAAGCCCGCTACGACCTGGTCGTGGCGCAAGAACTGGCGGCGCGTAATGACCTGGCTGTGGCGCAATACAGCCTGCAAGCCATTACCGGGCAAACTGCACCTGCGCTCAGCACCGTCAAACCCACGCTGCAAATCAATACCGAGTTAAAACCATTGACCGAATGGCAAACCGTCACCAATGACAGCAATCTGGCCATACAGATTCAGCAAGATACGCTTAAGCTGAATGAAAAAGAGATTGAAATTGCCCGCTCTGGCCATTACCCAACGGTAGATGCCGTCGCCACATACCTGCACGCCTACAGCAACGGCGGCCAAAATGGCTTTGGTAGCGACCTGAAAAGCGCGGTCGTCGGTGTTGAGCTGTCAGTGCCCTTATACTTGGGCGGCGGCGTCAATGCCAGGGTAGAACAAGCGGCGTTTAATCAGCAAAAAGCGCTCGATGATCTTGAAAATGCCCGCCGTCAAGCCACGCTAGATACCCAACGTGCTTACCTCAACCTCTCTACCAGCATCGCCACCGTCAAAGCCCTGGAGCAAGCGCTGGTCAGTAGCCAAAGCCAGCTCGATTCGACCAAACTTGGCTACGAGGTCGGCGTGCGCACCAGTGTCGATGTTCTCAATGCCCAGCAACAACTGTACAGCGCCAAACGTGACTTACTGCAAGCCCGCTATCAATACCTGGTCAATATTATTCGCCTCAAGGTGGCCAGTGGCATTGTTACCGAGGCCGACCTGCAAGACATCAATCAACAACTGGTCAAACAGTAATGCGCCCTGCCCCACGCGCCAGTTGTGATGCCCTGTGGATGCTCATCGATGTGCAAACTCGCCTGTGTGAGGTCATGCCGCCTGAGACTATGGCGTCGGTCACCAAAAACATCCAGCGCCTCATCCAAGGCGCACAACTGCTGAATATTACGCTGTGGGTCACCGAGCAATATCCGGAAAAACTGGGCGACACATTGCCAGAACTGCAAACCCTGTTGCCCCAAGACACCCCACGCATCGCCAAGCTCGCCTTCTCCGCCTGGCAAGACCCCGCACTGCAAACCGCCTCACTCAGCCTCGCCCCACAAGTCGTGCTTTTCGGTCTGGAAACCCATATCTGCGTCCTGCAAACCGCGCTCGATGCGCGTGAAGCTGGCAAACAGGTGTTTATCGTGGAAGATGCCGTTATCTCGCGCAGTGACGCCAATCGCAAGAATGCGATTGAACGCCTGCGTGATGCTGGCTGTGTAATTACCAATACCGAATCCATGCTGTTTGAACCGCTGGGTGGCGCCAGCCATGCCCAGTTCAAGAGAATTTCTAGCTTAATCCGCTAACTCATCCTTGCATTTAATCCATCATGATTCCATAATTGCAAGGATGAATAGCCGAATATTGACTCAGACGCTTTTAGAAAGGCTGGATGAAAGTCCAGCAGTGGCACTCCTGGGTTGCCGCCAGGTAGGTAAAACAACATTGGCATTAGAACTTGGCAAGCATCTGCAAAAACCTACGCTCTACCTTGATCTGGAATCCGAGCAAGATCGCGCCAAATTAGCACAGCCTGAACTTTACCTGCAAATACATCAGGACAAACTGGTGATATTGGATGAAATTCACCGCGCGCCCAATCTTTTTCCTGTATTGCGAGGCTTGATAGACCGTGCCAAGCGTGATGGCAAACGTACTGGTTTGTATTTATTACTGGGCTCAGCATCGCTGGACCTGCTCAAACAAGCAGGCGAAACGCTCGCAGGCCGCATTGCCTATCTACAATTACACCCGTTTCACCTCATGGAAGTTGCCCCCGATGAAACAGATCGCCTGTGGATACGCGGTGGCTTTCCAGACAGTTTTCTAGCCAGTTCGGATGCCCGCAGCCAGCGATGGCGCCAAGATTTTATCCGCAGTTATCTGGAGCGCGACATTCCCCAGTTTGCGCCACGTATTGCCAGCGAGACCTTGCGACGCTACTGGACCATGCTTGCCCATCATCAAGGCGAACTGCTCAATAGTGCGCAATTGGCACGAAATCTGGGAATAGACAATAAAACAGCATTTGCTTACCTTGATCTGCTTGACGATCTCTTACTAGTAAAGCGCCTACCCGCATGGCACACCAACACAGGAAAACGCCTGGTCAAATCGCCCAAAGTCTATGTACGTGATAGCGGCATCGTCCACACCTTGCTCAATATCCCCGATCAGGAAGCCTTACTCAGTCACCCGGTTGTCGGCAAAAGCTGGGAATGTTTTGTGATCGAAAACGTGCTCAACAGCGCCCCCCAAGGCGTCAATGGCTATTTTTATCGTACTGGCGGCGGCGCAGAAGTGGATTTGCTACTCGACTTACCAGGCGGTGAACAATGGGCGATTGAAATCAAACGCAGCCTGACACCCAAGCTCGAAAAAGGCTTTTATGCCGCATGCAATGATATTCAGCCCACCCATAAATGGGTAGTCTACCCAGGAGAAGAAACATACCCCATTGGTGACGGGGTACAAGCAATCTCATTACGGCAGTTATGTACCCAGTGCCAATCACTCGGGGCGTCAAATGAATCACACCGAATGGAATGACTTCACTCAGGTAGGGTTGCGTGTTAGCAAGATGGTTACCAACAAAGAATCCATGCTGTTTGAACCTTTGCAAGGCACAACGCATGCGCAATTCAAGGCAGTCTCGGCCCTGATTTGCTAACATATCACCGCATTCATCTTTTATTGATTTGCACTCCTGAAACCGTATGTGCACTCTCCGAAAACTTGGTTTTAGTTACGGTATAACACCAAGCATTTTTAGCGGATTGAAGGGTTAAAAATTGAAGAATGGACGCAATGAATTCATGGTTCTCAGTTAAATTAGAGCATTGAAATGCTACAAAGCTAGACCCGACCCTATGATTTTTTGATTAGTAAAGGAATTAACATAGCCGTCTAAAATACTGCTCGCTTCTACTGCTGTATATGCCATGTTGCTCTCCTTAAAAATCAAAAGTTGCTTGATGCTTGATAGATTCCGAGTAGATACCGTAATCTTTATAGGCAATTAGCGCTTCTTTTAGATCAAGGAGTATTTCGGGGAGCTTTGTCTGAATATCTTCTGGAAGCTGGATATATGGTTTTGGCATCGGCTTTGGAGATTTTTTTTGCTCCAAGCTTTTATCCCATCGTGGTAGTTTAATTTGCAATAACTCATACCTTTTCCAACAAAATGAACTACGCCATGATTTATCAACTAGTGTTGGCGGCTCACCACCGCCAGCCTCGCTAAATTTAAACATTAACAATATCTCTTGCCAACAAAAAGCCCATATGCATTCATTAGCATCCTCTACACGTAGTCTTTCCAGTCGTCTTAACCAATAACCTCTGTCATGATCTATTGTCCAATGTGTATCTTTGCTTTTAAGATGTGATATTGGAAAACCTTCATCCTCACGTCTTGATACAAAATAATTCCATTCAAACTCTTCTAATTTATATTTTTTAATACTTTCATCACTAATCATTTCATTCACAAACGCCATTGCTTGTTCTCCTTTATTCACCGTTTACTTTCACTAGCTTTTAGATTTAAACAAGTCTCGGGGTCACCCATTAGCCGTCTCCTGTCAACAAGGCGAGCAACGCTCTGCACGATGA
>CAYYBN010000073.1:0-2373 GCA_964470225.1 uncultured Methylotenera sp.
ACACGAATGGCCTCAGGAACAGTCACTTGTGGACCGTGATCTCCTCCCATGGCATCAATGGCAATCACGACTGGATGTGATTGTGTTGCTGTCGTTGTGGTCATAGCATTATCCGAATCAGCAGCGTTATTAGGCTAACTCAAGCATTATCATTACAGATACATGAATAGCAAGAAACATTAACCCTGCATCGTGGTTCAGTTCAAAGGACAATTATAATGTTCAAGACTTCAGTTTTGTGTGAAGGCGAGTATCTAACAAAAAGCCAATCTAAAGCTAGTTATTCGGCATATGTAAATAAACAAACGCCGCGCATCAGGATGCGCGGCGTAGGTGTCAATTGCCAAAACTGGCTGTAATTATTCGCCCTTGGCTGGCATCACCTTGCGGCCACGATAGAAACCATTCGGGCTCACATGGTGGCGCAGATGTACTTCACCAGTGGTAGGCTCGATGGCAAGTGCCGGATTCGTTAAAAAGTCGTGAGAGCGGTGCATACCACGTTTAGACGGTGTTTTTTTGTTTTGCTGAACTGCCATGTTAATTACTCCAATTAAAACCGCCGCGTATCTAGTGGCAGTTGAACGAAATCTTTAAAATCAATAATCCATTATTGTAAAATATTTTCACGCGCATCGCAAACAATTATCACCTTTAAGCCAAAAGCTAAGTAAAGCTTGTGTCAAGGATTCTTTTTTAACTTCTGAAGCGCTGCAAATGGATGTATTGCTTCACCAGCTGTTTGTTGCATATCCACACATTGATGATCATGCATCACGGCAATAGGAAGTGCCATCAATAATTCATCCTCAACCAGCTCCTCAACGCCAAGACTTTGTGTTGAATCCAGCCAATCCACCGCATCGTCATCGTTAAGCACTTCAGGCGGATGCTCGCACAAGACATATAAAAATTGTAGGTCATGTGATGTAGATATGGACTCAAAACAACGTTGGCATGGTAGCGGAAGTTCGGTATGAATAGTCAATTGCAATACCGGCAACATCATGTCCTGATATTGTTTCTGAGGCATTCCTTTTAAAGCATAATCAATACGCACAGCTTCAAGGTTGACAACTTCCATACCAAGTTCAGAGAGCGACACTTTTAACCTAGGCATGCTTATCAAGCTTAACTGGCCACGCTTATTACCTTGTGTTAGTGCCAATTCTAAAAAATTAAACTTGGTCAATCGAATTCCCTTTTCATAATTAAATCATCATAAGGCAACAACTTCAGTATTAAACGAACATTCATTCATAGAACGTATGCACTATGTCAGTGCTCATGTAGTGCCAAAAACATGATTGCTGATATAATATGAGTAAGCCTATTTGCACGATGTTATGCCCAGTTTGCTTTGCCTTTTGGCGAATGACACTAACTAACCTCGCTGTAAAAGATGTCTATTTTAATGCACTCTGGCCAAATCAGGTTTAGATCGTGCGTCAACTAATGACGCATACTGTCTAGCAATCTCAATCCAGTCGTTAAGTATTAAGGGTGACGTGTGTTTAAAAAGATTTTAGTCGCAAACCGCGGTGAAATTGCTGTGCGTATCGTTCGCGCCTGTTCCGAAATGGGAATTAAATCCGTCGCTATCTATGCCGACGCTGACCGCCATGCCTTGCATGTCAAGAAGGCAGATGAGGCCTATAACATTGGGGCGGATCCAGTTGCAGGCTATTTGAACGCACACAATATTGTCAATATAGCGGTGGCTGCCGGCTGTGACGCCTTGCACCCCGGCTATGGTTTTTTGTCAGAAAATCCAGAGCTGGCTGAAGTGTGTGCCCGACGTGGCATCAAATTTATCGGCCCAGATGCCGATGTTATCCGCCAGATGGGCGATAAAATTCAAGCCCGTAATGCCATGATAGCCGCCGGTATCCCATGTGTCCCTGGCAGTGACGGCAACCTGGAATCTGTTGAAGCGGCCGTGTCTCTGGCCAACACCATTGGCTACACGGTCATGTTAAAAGCCACCAACGGTGGTGGTGGTCGCGGCATTCGTCGATGTGACAGCGAGAAAGAGCTGTTGAGCAATTATGAACGGGTGATTTCTGAGGCCAGCAAGGCCTTTGGTAAGCCTGAAGTCTTTCTGGAAAAATGTGTGGTGCATCCGCGTCATATCGAAGTTCAAGTGCTGGCCGATGCCCATGGCAATGTGATTCACCTGTTTGAACGCGATTGCTCGATTCAACGCCGTAACCAAAAACTGATTGAAATTGCACCTTCGCCACAACTCACGCAGGCCCAGCGCGAATACATCGGTAGCTTGGGCGTCAAAGCAGCCAAAGCGGTGGGGTATGAAAATGCCGGTACCGTCGAATTTCTGCTCGACTCGGAAAACAATTTCTATTTTATGGAAAT
>CAYYBN010000073.1:2383-7200 GCA_964470225.1 uncultured Methylotenera sp.
CCATGAAACAGGGTGGGCACCGCTGTCGCGCCAGTGTTCTGAGCCGTTTCACGGAAAACAATTTCTATTTTATGGAAATGAACACCCGCCTGCAGGTTGAACATACGGTGACGGAAACCATCACTGGTGTGGATATCGTGCAGGAGCAAATCCGTGTGGCGGCCGGCTTGCCGTTGCAATACAAGCAAAGCGAAATTGCCTTCCGCGGCTTTGCCATGGAATACCGAATTAACGCTGAAGACCCGAAAAAAGACTTTCTGCCCAGCTTTGGCAAAATCACCCGCTACTATGCACCAGGCGGCCCGGGTGTGCGTATGGATGCCGCTATTTACAGCGGCTATGTAATTCCACCTTACTACGACTCCATGTGCGCCAAGTTGACCGTCTGGGCACTGAACTGGGAAGGTGTTGTCGAGCGCGGCCGTCGTGCGCTCAATGACATGATTGTCTACGGGGTGAAAACCACCATCCCTTACTATCAGCAAATCATGCAGCACCCGGATTTCCGCAATGCCAATTTCAATACCAGCTTCGTGGAGTCGCATCCCGAACTGATTGAATATGACACCGGCTTGCCCAAAGATTTGATTGCCGCCGCGATCGCCGCTGCAATTGCCGCCCACGAGGGTGTTTAAGCTTGGTTTAAGCGCTATCGCAAACCAATCCATTGACCTAAGCAACCAGAAGACTGACAAGATTATGAGCAAAATACACGTCACCGAACTCGTTTTAAGAGATGGCCACCAATCCATGATTGCGACGCGCATGCGTACCGAGGACATGCTGCCGATTTGTGGCAAGCTGGATGAAATTGGTTTTTGGTCGCTGGAAGCTTGGGGCGGTGCTACCTTTGATGCCTGTGTACGCTTCTTAAAAGAGGATCCATGGGAGCGTCTGCGCAGCCTGCGCAAAGCCTTACCGAATACGCGTATCAACATGCTGCTGCGTGGCCAAAACTTATTGGGTTATCGCCACTATTCAGATGATGTAGTACAAGCCTTTGTTAAACAGGCGGCCAATAATGGTGTCGATGTGTTCCGTATTTTCGACGCCATGAACGATATTCGCAACCTGACAGCAGCCATTGCCGCCGTCAAAGCCAACAACAAACATGCCATTGGCACTCTGTCATTTACCACCAGCCCGGTGCATGATGTAGCCTATTTTGTAAATATGGCCAAAGAGCTCGAAGCACTTGGTTGCGACAGCATTGGCGTGAAAGACATGGCCGGTTTGCTCACCCCTACCATGGCGGGGGAATTGGTCAAGGCGCTGAAAGCGGCCGTCAATTTGCCGGTACATATGCATAGCCACGCCACCTCCGGCCTTGCCAGCATGGTGATGCTGAAAAGCGTGGAAAATGGCGTTGACATTATTGACACCTGCAACTCTTCTTTCTCCGAAGGTGCCAGCCACCCTTCCACAGAAAGCATGGTCGCAGCTTTGCAAGGCACTGGATACGATACTGGCCTCGACCTTGGCAAATTGCAGGAAATTACTGCCTACTTTAAAGAGGTGCGCCGCAAATACTGGCAGTTTGAAAGCGAATTTACTGGAGTAGACACCCGCGTGCTGGTCAATCAGGTGCCGGGTGGCATGATTTCCAACCTGTCTAACCAATTGAAAGAACAAGGTGCATTGAGCAGGATGGATGAAGTCTTGGCGGAAATTCCGCGGGTGCGCACAGATCTCGGCTTGCCGCCTTTGGTTACCCCCACCTCGCAAATTGTGGGCACACAGGCCGTCTTGAATGTGCTAACTGGCGGCCGCTACAAGTCCATCACCAACGAAGTGAAAAATTATCTGCTGGGTCAGTATGGCAAGGCCCCAGCGGCTGTCAACCCTGAGGTACGCAAGCTGGCAGTAGGTGATGCGGAAGTCATTACCTGTCGTCCCGCCGATTTGCTTGAACCAGAAATGGCCAAGTTGCAGTCGGAAGCCGAGCGCTTTGCCAATGACGAAGTCGATGTATTGACCTATGCCATGTTCCCGGACATTGGCAAAACCTTTTTGCAAGAACGTAATGCAGGTTCATTGCAACCTGAGCCATTGTTGAGCCGTGAAGCGGTCACCCAGCAAACCGCGGCAGCGCGCTATGCGCCCAACGAGTTTAACATCACTCTGCATGGGGAAACCTTCCATATTCAGCTGACTGGCAGTGGCCATGCTGGCGAAGAGCGTCGTCCTTTCTACGTGAAAGTAGATGGTGTCTCAGAAGAAATTTTTGTAGAAACACTCAATGAGATGGAAGTCAGTGGCGGCTCCACGGGCGGTAAAAAGAAAGCCTCGGCCGGAGTCACTACCAGTGGTCGACCACGTCCAAATCATGAAGGCTGTATCACGACTGCCATGCCAGGTACCATTGTGGCCGTCAAGGTCAAGATTGGCGATAAAGTAGCCGCAGGCGACGGCGTGCTGGTCATCGAAGCCATGAAAATGGAAAACGAAATTCAATCAGGCATCAGTGGTGTGGTCATGGGCATACATGTCGAAAAAGGGGACAGTGTGACCCCAGACGAAACTCTGATTGAAATTCAACCTGAATAAGCCATGAGCCTACATCCTCGAATGATTCGGGGATGTTTTATGATGAATCAGCGATTGTCCTCACAACTGATTTTAGCTTCTTCGTCGCGTTATCGCCGCGACTTGCTGCAAAAACTGCATTTGCCATTCAGTTGTGTGTCTCCCAACATTGACGAAACACCGCTGCCCAGCGAATTACCAGAACACACCTCGCTGCGATTGGCCCAAGCCAAAGCTTACAAAGTGGCTGAACAATATCCTGAAGCCTTGATAATTGGTTGCGACCAAGTAGCGACAGTCGATGGCTTGCAAATCGGCAAGCCGGGCAACCACGACAATGCAGTCAGGCAACTCCACATGCTTAGCGGCAAAGAGGTCATCTTTCACAGCGCAGTCTGCCTGTTGGATGCCCGCACGCAGCAAATGCAAGCGCAAAATGTTCCAACTTATGTCAAATTCAGAGAATTAAAAGCCGACGAAATAGAATACTATTTAAGTGTTGAACACCCCTATGATTGTGCCGGTAGCGCAAAGTCTGAAGGAATGGGGATTATTTTACTTGAGTACATCCGTGGGGATGATCCAAACGCTTTAATCGGATTACCACTAATTGCTTTATTCAATATGCTTCAAGCGAGTAAAAGTTGATGTACAGATATGTATTATTTAAAACAAAAAAAGCCAGCTTATTAGCTGGCTTTTTTGCGAACTGTTTAAAAACTTAAGAAACAGTTGCGACCTTACGGCGTTTGATTCGATAACCGACAACTACTAATCCCAAGGAGATCATGGCGATTGTTTCTGCCTCTGGTACTGGTGTTACAGCTGGAGCGTTAGTCACAATTGTGACGATGTTACCTAATTGAAGAGCTGGAACCGTATTGTTAGTGTTGCAGTTACCCAAACAAACACCAATAAGACTGTTCAAAATACTTGGACCACCAACAGACACTGAAGTAGGAAGCAAATTAATACCACCAACAACACTTGGTAGCAAAGGTCTGCCAAGCAAAGAAACTACCAAAGCACTTGCTGATGTAGAGTAAACTGCTGATGCAATCAACACAGTACCCATCAACGTTTTTATAAACGATCGTTTCATAATTAAATCTCCTATGTGTAAAGTAATCTTTCCAGTACATTTAATCACAATAGCTTAAAATTGTCTACTGCAATTAATTAACGAAACACCAGTAATTCGATTTGTTGCGATAATACAAAATCTATTTAAGTGACGGATTATTAATACTTAATTCAAACAATAGGCTATTATAGTAGTATAAGCATCAAGCTAATTTATTATGCAATTAATACATACATTCGTTAGCATTAATTACCGTACTAATCAATCATATCCATCAATAGCAACTTATGAATTCTAGTGTCAAACATATACAAATAAAAAAACGTATTATTTTTATTATCAGCCTGTTGTTCCTAAATAGTTGCTCTGAAAAACACAACGCTGCTACTCAAGTCATCGCCAAGGTCAATGACAATGAAATTACTGTCAGCGAGTTCAATAGTCAGTTCAATCAAACTGCATCAGCTCCTACTGCATCAAGCAATAAGAAGGCCGTCTTAGATGAATTAATCCAAATCAACCTGTTTGCAAGCGAGGCGCTGAAACTACAATTAAACCGAAGTCCAGATGCGGTTCAACGCATAGAAATTGCAAAAAAAAAGGTGTTTGCCGATATGTACATTGAATCAGCTGCCGGTATAACAAACATTGCCAATCAGGCAGACATACAACACTTTATTATCAATCACCCTGCCATCTTCAAACCACACACCGCTGTGAACTTGGAAATCGCTGCTATCAATCAAACGCTTAGCTATGATCAAGTTGAGAAGCTCAAACTGTTTTCTAATGATTTTCAGGGGTTAAAAAATTTCCTTCAGTCTGCCAACATTGCGCACAGCATACGCCACCGAACGGTCGGCATTGAAGATTTACACTCTGACTTCTATTTACAAAACACCACACCGAAACCTGGTAGCACTATTGTTCAAACAAGCTCAAACCGTTTATCTTTTGTAGGCATTACCTCCATGTACGAAGAACCGCTTAGCGAAGAGGAATCTTCAGAAATCGCGCTCAAGTTGCTTATGGCTGATAAACGTAAACAAGTCATTGAAAAAGAAAAAAAACGGCTAAAACTGATTTCTAATATTGAGATTATGAATCACAATTTCGAGCAATAAATAGCCCAAATGGGTGTAAATAGCTTTTTTGAATAATTTTATGGTGAATCATTTCAACACAATGTCGAAATTCAATTGGCTCA
>CAYYBN010000073.1:7210-8620 GCA_964470225.1 uncultured Methylotenera sp.
CTACCGCTCGCCTTTATTGTGATGTACAGCCAAATGTACGTTTATTTATTTAATGTCGTTTGGAAAAGTGATAGTCAAAGCCATGGCCTGCTGGTTTACTTAATAGTGCTGTTTCTTTTTTTTCAAAAGAGAGCGGCGTTTGCCAAAATGGCAGAAAAACTTTATGTCAATTTGTTTTCTGTTGGCGCGTTGTCCAGTGGTATTTTGTTATTCATGCTGGGTAACTCGCAGTCCATCATTCATTTTGAACTGTTCTCGCAAATCCTGATTCTTCTGGGGCTGCTCTTGCTCTTTATGGGGTACCAACAGGCAAAAATGTTCTACTTTCCGCTGTTTTTTTTGATTTTCGCTATTCCATTTCCTGACTATATTCTCGACGCACTAACGTTACCCATGAAAATTGCGGTGTCGGCAGCGACCGATTCCATTCTTTACTACTCGGGGTTACCTGTTGGCAGGGATGGTGTGATTTTACAGGTAGCCAATTACCAGTTGCTGGTTGCTGACGCATGTGCTGGCATGAAAACATTAATGTCGCTTGAAGCGCTTGGCTTGCTTTACCTCAACTTGGTCAAGCATGACTCATTGACCCGAAATGTCACATTGGCCATCCTGATTGTACCCATCTCGTTTGTCGCCAATGTCGTCAGAGTCGTGTCATTGTGTTTGATTACCTATTACTTTGGTGACGAGGCTGGCAGAGGCTTTATGCATAATTTTGCAGGTATTATTCTGTTTATGATTGCACTGTTACTAACACTTTCAGTAGATAACTACATACAGTCGCGTGTGGAAAAAAATGCTCAATAAACATACCCGTGTACAACTGCTGATTGCTGGTATCATGCTGCTTGCAACCTTCGCAGCGTACCAACTGAAACCGCATATTCGGCTATCCGACACCCTCAGCCCAGTCATTCTTGAACGTATTTTGCCTGTCCAGTTTGGTAAATGGCATCAATTACCGGTCAATAATGAGGAAGTAGTTAATCCTGAAGTTAATGAGATCATCAATAAAATTTACCAGCAGGTCATTTCCAAGGTGTATGTAGATAACCAAAACAGGATAGTACTGGTATCGGTAGCGTATGGAGAAAACCAGATGTCAGACAATTCGCTGCACCGACCCGAAATTTGCTATCCGGCGCAAGGCTTCAAAATTAAACAATCGCCCCTTGCCGATACCCTTAAAGTGCAGCAGGGCGCCATCCGGGTAAAAAGATTAATAGCAGAAAAAAACACCAGAATTGAACCCATTACCTATTGGACCATGATAGGCAATAAAAACGTGCGGGGTGTTGTGGAGAGCAAAACTGAAATCTCGAAGTATGCTTTAAAAGGCTATATTGCCGACGGCTTGATTTTTCGCGTATCAATGATCACCAATGACACAGATAATGCTTTCCGCAC
>CAYYBN010000074.1:0-8194 GCA_964470225.1 uncultured Methylotenera sp.
CCACCGCATCGCCCAGTTGCAGTATGGCTTGCCAATCTTCTTCACTGTAAGGCTTGGTGACCCGCGGGTCTTCGTGTATGCGGGTGACTGTCATCTCGTGGCTAAAGGTCACCTCGGCCACATCGGTAAAACCGACCACGGGGGCGGCGGAGGATGGCAGTGCGGTACAGGCCAGCGGTATGTGCCCTTCGCCAGCCAGCAAGCCCGAAGTCGCATCCAGCCCCACCCAGCCGGCGCCGGGGATAAACACCTCGGTCCACGCATGCAAATCGGTAAAGTCCTTATCGGTACCGCTGGGGCCGTCTAGTGCCGCAACATCCGCTTTGAGCTGAATCAAATAACCAGAGACAAAACGCGCTGCGAATCCGAGATGACGCATGATTTGCACCAGTAACCAAGCTGAATCGCGACAGGAACCAGTCCGTTTGGTCAGGGTGTCTTCAGTCGATTGAATACCCGGCTCCATACGCACGGTATAACCGATGGCCGCTTGTACATGCTGGTTCACCGCGACCAAAAAATCTACGATGCCCATCCCGGGTTGTATCACCGACGCTTTGAGCTTAGCCATGAGGGTGCTCAGTAAAGGCCCCACTGGATCAGGTTGCAAATAGGCAGTCAGCTCAAACGACTGTTGCTCGGTATACTGAAACGGGTAATGTTCGGCATATTTCTCGACAAAAAAATCAAACGGGTTAATCACCGTCATGTCTGCCACCAAATCGACCGTAAAGTCCAGCTCACGCACCATTTCGGGGAATACATAACGGGCTATGTAGTTGCCGTAAGGGTCTTGCTGCCAGTTGATAAAATGCTTTTTTGGATGGACAGTCAAAGAGTACGACAGAATAGGCGTACGGGCATGTGCGGCAGGCTTCAGGCGGACTTCATGCGGCGACAGATTGACCAGACGGTCGAATTCATAACGGGTGCGATGATGCAAAGCCACGCGAATTGCCACAACAACTCCTCAGTATTTTTGGGTTTTCGTTTGGAGATGCAGGAAATATGCCAGTGTGCCCAATCACAGGCTGGGCTGCATACGCACGACCAGCCAGTTGTGTGCGACATAAAAAATCGCTTTAGATATAGCGGTCAGATAAAACTAAACGTCTCGACGTAGACCAGGCGCTCGCCAATCACCATGCGCTCGCGTGGACTGAGCAACGTGGGCTTGCTAAGTTCATCCGTTGGATAGCGTTCAAACTCGCGCAGCATCAGCCGCCACTGTGCAGATGGCAACGTAATATTGACGCTGCCTTGCCAGAGTAAGCCACCTACCATCCAAGGTTGCGGTTGAGATGGCTCGGCTTGTGCTGCCGGATTGACCTGACTTTGCGCAATCACGCTCACGTCTTGCCAGCCGAGTTCGCCTGGTTTGTCTGGCGCATGCTGTTGCAACACCAACTCCATGCGGTTGAGATCCTGCTCGGAGTAATACTTGTCCAGCGGCCCGCGCTGCATGCCTTCACCATATACTTGCCAACGTAGTACAGTGTGATCCAAGGTCAGGCTGACCCCTCTGGCCGGCATTAACTGGGCAAATTCGGCAATCACTGGTGCCGAGACTTCACAATCGGCGATGGCATTGGGCTGAAAGCGTGCCAGCGCCAGGCGGACAAACGGCGTGTAGCCGTTGCCTACCTGCAACGCGATGTCGCACATCCATTTTTTTCGCTGCGCATCCCACATGACGCGATGCCCGGCCACTTGCACCTGTGCACCATCGGGCAAGCGTACCAGCGATTTGCCATGTACGCTGGCAGGAAAATCGGTCAGTTTGGCAATGGTATTGGTCGTACTGGCCTGCCAAATCGGGTCGCAGCCCCATTCAGTGTAGCGCACCACTTTTTCATCTTTGATATTTTCAAAGCCTGCACTCGGATGTAGCAATACCCCGAGCAGTTCACCATCACCTGACGAGAACCACGGACGCTCAAGAAACACACGCATGGCATTGCCCAAACGTACAGACCAACGCTGCGCGTTGGTTCCGCCCCGTGTCCATTGAAAACTGGGAACGCAGTGACTCACTACCGGGGCGGCCGGACGGGCACTGGCCGGTACCACAACCCCTACAAAACGACTGGCGCTGTTGGCGAGCACCGGATCACCGGGCGCAACCGGTTCGCTCATGCCCACCAGATTACTGACCACACCAAGGCGACTGACCTGATCGATGTCGTCGTGGATGGGCGGTGGCAAATATTCGTGAAAGCGGGTCAGCACGCGTGGCTGATACTGCACCAGCCTAAACTTCTGGTCACCAAACTCGTGTACATCGCCACGCGCTTGTGCGCCGCCACCCGCGTCCACCGCCTGATCCACCAACTGTTGCAAGCTCTGTGCATTTTGTGCGTTTTTATCTGCCTCCAGCAGTTTAACCGGCGCCAATTGTGCGCTGGCCTGACGGCGTACCGGCCCGTCACTGCCGGGCTCATCGATCCATTCCTGCCATTGTGCAGACAAATCAAACTGGCCAGTCGAGGCGTAATGCAAATGCACTTTACCTTGCAAGGTGGCCTGACTTGCGCCCGGGTTACGTTGGGCGCTCAGACTTGCGGTGGGCACGCACACCGGCGCCTGCGTCGCGTGTACAACCACCAGTGAGCGAAAGGGCGTCAGCATCCAGTGTCGGCCCAATTTAGCCCACATCAACAGCTTGGATTGTTTGCTCCCCACCCAGTCGGGAATGGCAAATTCGTTGAGACGTCTTTCATTCGGCCAACTGGCGTAACGCATACGCGCCATTTCGCCTTTGGCCAAATAGATGGTCAACACACGCCCATCGCCATCCTCATTCCATGTGGGCTCGCCGCTGTCTTTAAAGCCGACGACGCAAGCTGAGGCGGGTGGTGTTTCTTGACGCTCCTTGATTTCTAGCCTGAAGCCGTTCACAAACGGCCATTTACCTGCGTATGGCACCAACAACACCAGTTGCTCATCGGGCGCAATTTTGACTTGTAAACCGCCTGTGAATACGGTGGTTTCTTTTAATCCCGGCACCCCCCATAACGCCACACCCACTGCGGGCACATCGGGCAAATAGGGGGTTTGCAGCGCCGGCTCACGCCGTATCACATACTGCCCCCCGGTCACGCGGTCACCGGTGGGCGCATCTGGCCCGGGTTTTGCCAACGGCAGGCTGGTACTGGTGGCCGTGGCTTGTACCTGTGCAGGGGTGACCAGCTCAATTTGTGCACCTGGAGTTTCATCAAATAGCGTGCCTTCCTCACGTTGTGCAAGGGCATACATGGCCTTGATTTGACCCGGCTCTGCCTTGGCATTAAAAGCCTTGTCAAATGCACCGTGCGTCTCGGCCAGAGTTTGTGAGGTCTTGGGGGGCACAAAGTGGCGGGTGCAGAGCGGCAAATATTCGAAATCTGCCGACGCAGGGGTGGCAATGGCCGCTTGAAAGCGCTCAGTTTTCAAATAGCTGCTGCATTCGGTATCGTAATTGCTGCGGATGACCATGCGTTCCAGCGACTCACCTTCCGAGAATCTGGCACGTGGCACCAACACTGGCGGGTCTATCGCCTCCAGCCGTCGGTAAGTGACCGGTGCAGTGGCCTCCTGCCCTGCGGCAATCTGGCTGTCATTCAACGCCAGGCTATTACCCGCCAAATCGACAATACGTGCCCGCATACGATAGCTGAGGCCAAAGCGCAGTTTTGGTAGGCTTTTGGGTGCAGCGCGGAAGCGGGCGATGATGCGGTTACCAGACTTGGCTGCTGCCGTCACCTCGGTGACGGTTTCCTGTTGCAAATGGCCGTCTTTCGACTCTTCTGCCAAAATCGTGCGCCCAGGCCGCTGCGCGCTGAGGCTCCAGCCAGTCCAGCGGAACAAACTCTCGTGCAAGTACTGGTCATCCGGCTGCGCGGGTTCCGCCGAGGTTGATGGTCCTTTGCTGTAGCCTTCATCCTGCAAACTGGCATAGTCGGTGCCTGCTACTTGATACTCACCAATACGGTCATGCAAGCTGCGCCAGACACCCCCGGATTCGACATCAACGCGATAACCTCGATGCACATCTTCGGCAAACAGCAACACGCTGTTGGCATCTTGTGCAGAAGCGGCCAGCTTGCTGTTTTTATCCTTGGCGGTGGCGGCATCGGTAGCCACTTGTCTTGCCCGCCCGTAGGCATTGATGCCTATGCCACTGGAACGCAAAGTGGCCAGCGGCTGGTCGTTGCCGGTGGTGTATGTCACTTTCTTGAGTGGGTCCAGACTGCGGGTGACCAGATGTTGTGCGGTCAGTAAAAAATTGATGGTTTTCAGCGCACTACCATCCACATCCAGGGTATACACATCAAAATGCGGGTTCCCCGGTTTGCCACTGCCTGCCTCGGTGGCGTTGGTTAAATTAAGCATACCGCCGCGTAGCGCTGCACTGCGTGGCTGCATGGTAAAGCGCCGGTCTTGCGCCTGCCAAACCGAGGTTGGGCAACGGTCGTCAGCGGCGCTGCCTGACTTGCCCCAATCGACCACCAGTGAAAATTGACCACTACCACCGGCGCTGATTTGTTGCGCAACACTGCTGTCGGCCGGAATTTCACAATCAATAATCAACCCCAAGGCACGTTGCAAGGCAGGATAATCGGCCAAGGAGGCCAGCAACCGGTGAAAGTCGAACACGGGTTCGCCGGGTGGTAAGCCTACATTTTTAAAATCCGGGCGCCGTTGTTTAAGCTGCTCAGGCGTCAACGCAGTGCGCTTGTAAAAGCGGTTGGCCTGGTAAAAGGCATACTCTTCAGCGCTACCAAAATTGGCCATCCAGCTGCCTGATGGTGCATTGGATTTCCAATCTTCAGGTAAAGGCATCACCCGCAGCGGGAAAACCACGGTGCCGCTGCCGTTGGCGTTAGGCGCTTCATGCTTGCGTGCCTTGGGCCCAAATACCTGATCACTGCCGGACAAAGGCTGATCAAAAAAGCGCTTGAATGGACGCGCGCCTTTTTCGTTAGTGCCCAATTGTCTGAGCATGCCGCCCAGTGCATTCTGGCTGGTGCGGAACGGTAACAAGGTCGGATGTTTGCCCGGACTGTCCATGGCCACATTACTGTAATGGCCGCGGATAAAACGGGTGACGTCGCGGGTAGAAAAACTGAACAGATTTTTTTCGCTAAAATCGCAAAATTCAAAGCCGGACACGGCAATGCCCCGCGCTTGTTCAAAAAACAGGCGGGCCCACAAGGCTGAATCCGGTTTGGGCTTTTTAATGACTTTTAATGGCACGTTGCCTTGTGGCGTGTTCAAACTGAATTTGAGTGTTGCCAGCAATGCGGGCCAGTCTCTAAAGGTCGGAAACGCATCCAGCTGTTGTTCATTGGCTTTTTGTGGCGTAAGCCTCGGTGACAGTACCAGACTCACACGCCAGCTACCATTGTTCTCGCCGGGGCCATTCGGCAGTACCGTCCACACCAGTAATTGTTTTGCCATACGATTCCCCCTTAGGCTGCGAATGCTTCGCAGTATTCTCGCCATGGATAAGCGGTTTGATCATCGATTGCCAGTAAAGAGGCTTCCCGCGACAAGGTGGCACTCGGCCCCATCAGTTCGCGGAAGCTTGGGTCACCATTGGAACCGGCAAATTTACGCTCGCATTCGACCGTGACCGGGAAGCTAAACATAAACACCGAAATTTCAATGGTCAGTTTGGCAAAACCGGCCGCCTTGCCACTGGCGGTTTCGTAACGCAGCTCCAGATACAGTTCCAGCGAAACCGAGGCAATTGCCAGCACACTGACATGGCCACCCACCCGGAAGTAGCCAGCCAGCGTAGCGTTGTCGTTTTCCATACGGAAGTAAATACCGGCCATGGCATGCACGCCGCCACTGGCCACGCCAAAGTTCATGGAAACACAGGCACCAAACTCAAACGCCGCTTCCAGAATCTGGATGCCGGAAGGGTCTAGCGTGATGCCGAAAAAGCCGCCACCACCAAACAGTGAAACAGTGAGGTTAAACGGTTGCTCGCGGGTACAGAAGTTAAAACGCACAGACAGCGGTTCACCAATAAACGGTACAGTAAACCCGGCACCCAGGCTCAGGTTACTGAGCGAAAACATACCCAACGCCAGGTTAGGCAAGGTGGTGGAAAAACCGGCATCGATGCCCTTGGCACTGACATCCAGATACGGTGGATCGGAAAAACCGTCCAGCGGGATCAAATCACGCAAGGCTTCAACAAAAGAAAGAGGCCCGACAAATTTGATGTCCGTCAGTAGTACATCAATATTGGGTTTGGCCGACGGGTCAGCAGTAAACTCGATTTTGTCGAAATTGAGCTCAATAAACGCGGCGTCACCTATCAACACCAGGTCAAAATGGCGCAAGGCGCAACTGACCTTTAACGTAGGGTCACCCCCGGCTTTTTTAATGCGCGCTTCTACAGCGACGGTCATGCATTCTGGCTCGTTGACGCGAAAAATCGGCGCGCTGGCCGGAAAGCTTTTCAGTGCCGGGTGCCAGTCAAAACGCACCACAATCTCGTCTCCCAACAGGGAGGCCAGCAAGCTGGCCAGCACATCGGCATGCTCGGCCAGGTCGATGATGAAGTCAGCCGCGGCCAGCATCATGGTGCGTGGTGGGCCTTCCAGCAGCCGCATGCCACTGACCGCCGTGCGCGCTTGCACTAAATGCGGTTTAAGTTCACTGATCCAGTTGGTAAAGTTGGCAGGGTTGGCCAACAATTGCTCCATTTTTGCCGGCGTATCTAGGGTGCCACGCAGCTTGTCGAGCAAAGGGGGCACATGTTGTGCCAGCGTGACCACTGCGTTGGCATCTTCAAGCAAACGCTGACCGGTGACGGCCGCTAACTGTAACGATTGACTAAAGCCAGAAGGCAGCGCTGGTGCCGGTGCTGGCGGTTGCGCGGCATAGCTGGCGAGATCACTCAACAGCGCAGGCAACTTGTTAAGCGCTAGCGTGACCGCGCCGAGTGTAGGCGGTGCCAGTGCGGCATTGTCGGCATATTGACTGGCAGCATTCGCGTAGTTTTCCAGCGCGTTGGCTAGGGCTTGTAATTGCCCTTGTAGGGTATTGAGCTTGGCTGTCAATGCTTGCTGATGGGTTGCCACCTGTGCCAGCACCTGCTGTTTTAAATCTTCGAGCGTACTCAGTAGCACTTTTACTGCCGCATTCACCAGCAGTGTTGGCAGTTCTGCCAGTTGGCCGGTCAGGTCTTGCAAGCGATTCAGCTGGCTCAGTAACTGTTGCAAGGTGTCGCTGGCCTCGGAGATAAAGCGCGGCACACCAGCGGTATTGCCCGCCACATTTGCCACAGACTGTATCAGTGCCGACAGTGGAATGCAGCCAAACAACACTGGCAGCGGCAAACCACCACCGCCGGCAAGGGCAGATAGCGGGTCAAACTTGCCCTTTTCCCAGTCTTTAATTTGCCCGGCCACGGGCCCGGCCACTCGGGTGATGGCGGAAGGGGTCAGGTTAGGCATGACAAAGCCACCGCTGCGGTCACCTTGCTTGGAAAAGTCTAAACCAGTCGCATTTTTCAGCTCGGCAAACAGGCCTGCATTGTTATTAGCAAAGCCGTTTTTCAAAAAATAGTCGGCATACTTTAGCGTGGAAGGTTTGGCATTGCCGGTTAACTGCGCGGTGACAGGCAGCACGACGCTGGCTTCTTTCAGTTGCGGATAGAACGCTGGCGATTGCAGCTTGTTGGAGTAGCCACGCATGACCTTGTTTTGCGTACCTACCCCGAGGTGTGCTGCCGATACCGTGAGTGTGTCAATCTCTATCAAGGTATCGCCGGGCACACCGCTTTCAGCCAGTGCAACCGCCTGACGGTTGAGTATCAGCGGGGCAATGTTGCTGTTCCATGCGCTGCTGGCAAGAACCAGGGTAGATTGGGCCAATGCCCAGTCAGGCGCGCCAGCCGCGGTTTTAGGGCTGCTCACCAAAGCCGACATAAAAATTGCTGTCGCAGAAAAACGTACCTGACGGCCATCTCTATCTTTGGCTTCGTAGTCAAAGGCAAAACGTTGATTGTTGACCACCGGAAAAAACAAGTCTTGGGTGGCGGTGGGTCCGACCTGGCCTATGCCTGTGCCTGGCGGCGCCACATCGGGCGTTACGCTTGTAAGTAAACGCACACTGGAGAACGGCCAGGCCAGTTCGAGAAATTTCTTGTCATCGTCTTGCAAAGTCTGATCGTGGTACTGACTGTCAGTCTCTT
>CAYYBN010000075.1:0-3845 GCA_964470225.1 uncultured Methylotenera sp.
CCTTGGCCAGTTGATAGCCCCAGTCACGGAAGCCACCCTCGGTAAACTTCATGATGTTGCCTTTGTGGGTGATGGTGACGGATTTGCGGTTATTGTCGATGGCGTATTGTATGGCTTTACGTATCAGGCGTTTGCTGCCGTCGATAGAGACGGGTTTGATGCCAATTGAAGAGGCCTCCGGGAAGCGGATTTTTTTGCGTACGCCCATGTCGCTCAAAAAGTTGATGACTTTTTTCACTTCTTCAGTACCCGCTGCCCATTCAATACCTGCATAAATATCTTCGGTATTTTCACGAAAAATCACCATGTCGGTTTTTTCAGGGTGTTTGACCGGGCTGGGCACACCGTTAAAGTACTGAATCGGACGCAGGCAAACATATAAATCCAGTTCCTGACGCAGGGTCACGTTGAGCGAACGTATGCCACCGCCCACAGGCGTCGTCAGCGGACCCTTGATGGAGATGACATAGTCTTTCAATACAGCCATGGTTTCATCGGACAGCCAGGTGTCTTTGTCATAAACGGTGGTTGATTTTTCACCGGCATAGACTTCCATCCAGGAAATCTTACGTTTGCCACCATAGGCTTTGTCCACTGCGGCATCCACTACTTTAATCATGGGAGGGGTTATGTCCACACCAATGCCATCGCCCTCGATAAAGGGAATGATAGGCTGGTCAGGAACATTTAAGGTATTATCGGCGTTCACCGTGATTTTGCTGCCAGTGGCTGGCACCTTGATTTTTGACATAGTCTTTTCCATGTTGTTACTGTTTAATAAACCGTTTAACGTTGTTTGCCAGTTCACTGCGCATGAAAGACATGCAACGTTAAAGGACTATATTCCGATTCCCGGTGTATATGCAGCCGGCAGGCTGGATACCGATTCTGAAGGATTGCTCATTTTAACCGATGACGGTGCTTTACAACACCGGTTAAGCCATCCCAAACACAAAGCCCTCAAAACCTACTGGGTGCAGGTGGAGGGTACTCCGACACAAGCAGATTTAATGCCACTTGTGCATGGTGTTGATTTGGGTGATTTTGTCACGCAACCGGCACAGGTACGTATCATCGCTGAACCTGACCATTTGTGGCCACGCGACCCGCCGATACGGGAACGTAAGGCCATTCCCACCACTTGGCTAGAAATCAGCATTAGTGAAGGAAAAAACCGCCAAATCAGGCGCATGACCGCCAATGTTGGCTTTCCGACCCTGCGTTTAATCCGTTATGCCATCGGCCCTTACACCTTGGACGGGATTTTGCTTGGGCAATACACATTGGTTTAATGGTTGAGGAAAACATGTCTTCAGTGTTGGTTTTCAGGCACGCACGCTGCGAAGGTGCTGGATATTTGGGCACATTTTTGGAGCGAAAAGCAATTCCATGGTGCGAGGTACGTATCGATAAGGGCGAGCCGGTGCCGGATAATTTGCTGGGCATTTCTGGCCTGGTACTGATGGGTGGCCCCATGAGTGTCAACGATGATTTGCCCTGGATTCCGCCTTTGCTTACCCTGATTAAAAAAGCCGTCGCTGTAGACATTCCGGTGTTGGGCCATTGTCTGGGCGGCCAACTGCTGAGCAAAGCGCTGGGTGGCGTGGTGGGCAAAAATCCGGTTAAAGAAATAGGCTGGGGCCAGGTACAGGTGCTGGACAATACAGAGGCCAGGTACTGGCTTGGGGATTTGCAAAGTTTTAACAGTTTTCACTGGCACGGTGAAACCTTCAGCATCCCCACAGGCGCAACCCATATCCTGAGCAGTGCCTATTGTGCCAATCAAGCCTACGCCATCGGCAAACACATCGGCTTTCAATGCCACATTGAGATGGTGCCCGATATGGTCAAAGTGTGGTGCAAAACTGGCGCTGACGAGCTGGCCAGTTCAGCAGACAGCCCGGCCGTGCAATCGGCTGAGCACATGCAGCAATCATTGGAGCGCGATTGCGCAGCCTTACATGTTGTGGCCGACCGCATTTACAGTCGCTGGGTGCAAGGGCTGGTTGCGCATTGATTCAGGACGGTTCATTAAGCTTAGGTAATTTTTTTAAGGCATAGCGACGCCGTTTAAAACGGTCGTATTGCCACAAGTATTGCGGGGGACACTGGGCAATCTGTTGTTCAACCGCGCGGTTGAGCAGGGTAGGCGTGCTGATGTCATCGACTGGGTGCAAATGAATGCGGTATCCAAGTCCATGGTCTAGTCGTTCACCAAACGCCATAATCACTGTAGCGCCAGACTTTTCTGCCAGTTTGCTGGCGAGTCCCATGGTATAAGCGGGTTTGCCAAAAAAAGGTGCCCATTCGCCTTCACCTTGTCTGGGAATCTGATCCGGTAAAATGCCTATCGCCTCACCACGTTTTAGCGCTTGTAACAGTTTTTTGACGCCCGCCGCATTGGCAGGGGCCAACGTTACAAGGCCTTTTTGTCTCCCTACAGTCAATACCCGTTGCAGCCATTTGAGTTTAGGTGGACGATACAGGACTGTAATCGGGTAACGATCACCATAATATAGTGAGGTGATTTCAAAGCAACCCAAATGAGGCGTTAAAAAAATCAGCCCTTTTCCATCCTTTTGTGCTTTCTCGACCAGAGACCAGTCCGCACCAACCTCAACCAGTTGCATCAGCTGCGCTTGGTCAGAGCCCCAGATAAATAAGGTTTCAAGCAGCGATTTACCGGCTTCTAACCGACTGCGTCTGGCCAGATGACGAATCTCCTGCGGGTGGCGATATAAACCACTCTGACGGATATTATGCTCGGCAATTTGCCGACTTTTGCCATCCAGCCACCAATTCAGCTGACCTACCAAAACACCCAGTTTGTGGATATACACCAGCCTGAGTTTGGCCAGACATTTACAAAAAAACACCAACATGCCGAGGGCCCTGTAGAAAATCTGGGTTGACGAAAATCGAACATTGGATGCATTCTGTTAAAATTCACCTCTGTTAAACCGTGCATGATAACAAATCACGGTTTGTTCTCTGAATATCCGTTGAATTAATTTGATAATAAATGACTTTGCACAGGCTGATGCGCTGCTGACTATGCAGTTGCAATCGCAGCAGTTGGTCTCGTTTGAGGCATGGTGGCATCTACCCATTACTTGGGTAGAACCGCCTAATCTTGAGCGCGGGGGCTGGAGTGGCGTAGGCCGCTGGTCGCTTGCAACCGCTGATGTCAGCACGGCTCCATCTGAGGTTTTTGTCAAACGACAACAAAACCACACTACCCGTAGTTGGCGCTATCCGTGGCGCGGCATGCCAACCTTTATGGTGGAATATCAGATGTTGAAGCTTCTCGCTGCGCGCGGCATAGGTGTGCCCGAGTGGATCTACTTTGGTGCGCGCGATTTTGATTCGCGGCATCAAGTGTCTCAGCGACAAGCCATATTGGTGACACGCGCTTTATCAGGCTACCAGCCTTTTAGCAGTTGTTGTGATGTCATATTTATGATGCAGCAACCGGCTTTGCTCTCCGCAGTTGCTGTGACTTTGCAGCGATTGCATCGCCTAGGCGTACAACACCGGGCCATGTATCCCAAGCATGTATTTGTGCGCTCGCCAGACACGCAGGGGTCAGGCGCACGATCATATGACATTGCCTTCATCGATCTGGAAAAAGCCAAATTCATGTTTTTTCCTTGGATGCAGGGATTACGCGATCTCAAACAGTTTTTAAGCCGTTTGCCAGACTGGACGCCTGAGTTGCAAACCCGTTTTTATCGAGCCTATGCCGCAAACCGCCATCCACTTATCCGTCGTTTAGGGTGGTGGTGGTTGTCGCGCAGTCTGACTACCCGCCAACAGAGACCGATACCATGAGAGATGCTTTACTG
>CAYYBN010000075.1:3855-6228 GCA_964470225.1 uncultured Methylotenera sp.
GCAGTACGGGTAATAATATTTTTTGCACGCCAGCGATCCGTTTGCTGCGCAAGATGCTGCCTGATACAAAAATTGAGGTCGTGGCGCTGAATGAGTTGAGCGCACAAGTGTTTGATAATAATCCGGACATTGACCGGGTATGGGTGACACAGCGCCTGTTCCGCCTAAAGAACATTGCGCGAGGCTTCACCCATATTCTCGCGCTCAATAAAAATGCACTCAAAAAACTGCCTTTGGTGGATCCTCGGCTGCAGTTGGCACCTGCCATGCGTGATGATGTACACCATGCTGAGCAATTGTTGCAATTCTGTCAGGACTGGCTGCAACGACAGTACCAGCTAACCGTGTCACTGACCGATGCCGATCGACAATATGCTATCCACACAGCACCAGGCCAAGCCGATTTGCTCGCTGCAAGTGGTTTGCAATCTGAAGATACCGTGATTAATCTACATTTGGGTTGTGGTACTACGGTGTTACATGGTTGGAAGTTTTTTTATGCCAGACGGGCAGACGACAAAAAGTTGTGGTCCATCGAAGCTTATATCCAGTTGGGATTGTTGTTGGCACAGGCGATTCCGGGTGTCAGAATTGTGATTACTGGCACGGCCAATGAGGCGTTTCTGGCCAAACAATTTGCCAAAGCGGTGCCAGGATGTATTAATTTGGTGGGTAAAACCACTGTTGCGGATGTACGGCAATTGATGGATAAATCTCATCTATTTATCTCGCACGACTGCGGAGTTTTCCATATCGCTGCCGCAGCCAATGTCCCCATGTTAGGCTTGTTTGGCCCAACCAACCACTTGCTAACTGGTCCCTATCCTGTTCGAGCCAACCGGGTGTTGATTAAAAAACCCAGCATGGCTGAGATTACACCGCAAAGTGTGCTAACGCATGCGCTAGCTCTGTTGGGACGGCCACTCGCTTGATGCATTCATCGAGTCAACCTTCCATGTTCGAAAGTACCGACCTGACCTCGGAGACAACTCTGCTGATCGCAGACCAGCCATTGATGTTGCTTGATCTGGTACGCGAACTGCCGGGCAGGCGTCGGGTATACCGAGGCGATTGGCATGACCAAGCTGTTTACGTTAAAGTCTTTTTAGGCGCATCAGCATCGCGTTATGCCGACAGAGATGCGCTAGGGGCGCAACTGCTGGCAGTAGCTGGTTTGCCTACGCCTGAACTCCACTGGCAAGGCGAGGCATTGTTTGCACAACAATCCGCACAGGTGCTGATTTATGCGGCTGTGCCCGACGCCGTTAATGTGGCTGAGGCCTGTAGTCAGGTAAATGAGCATGAAAAAAAAGCCTTGCTCTGTGCCTTGGCCTCCACCGTGGCTGCCCAGCATGCGGCTGGCTTGTGTCAGACCGATTTGCATTTGAAAAACTTCTTACTGTCAGGCCAGCAAGTGTGGTCGATTGATGGCGACGGTATTCGCCAGCAGCGCTTGTCCGCCAGGCTGGCTTATCGCCAACTGGCGGAACTGTTGTCCAAATTATCGTTGCTGGACCAGCATGCCTATGCCCAGACCATGCTTGAGGCCTATGATCGTGCGCGAGGTTGGCCGTCCACCTTATCTGCATCGCGGTTACTGCAGCAGGCGCTCAAGCTGAAAACGCGCGAAGTCGAGCATTATGTGCATGACAAGATTTTCAGAAATTGCAGCGATGTGCGCTGGCAAAAGATGGGTGGCGAGGCCATGGCGATACGTGTGGCCGGTGGTTTGCAGCCGACCAGCATAGCCGCGCTGGAAACGGCCATACAGCAGGGGCAGCCGCTCAAGCAGGGCAATACCTGTACCGTCAGTCTGACCCTGTTACAAGGTCAGCAGGTGGTGATTAAACGCTACAACATCAAAAACACACTGCATGCATTGTCGCGCGCGTGGCGGTCCAGTCGCGCTGCGGCTTCGTGGCGTAATGCGCACCGCTTGCAATATTATGGTTTGGCCACCCCGGCACCCCTGCTCATGCTGGAAAGTCGCACCTTTTGCTTGCGTGGCAAGGCCTATTTCGTCGCAGCGTATAGTGACTTTCCGCATATCAGCCAGTTTTTTCAGCAGACCCGCGACAAGCGCTTGCGCGCCGAGGCGATGAAGCAGTTAGCCTTGTGCTGTTATCAACTGTATCTGCTCAAACTGTCGCATGGCGACATGAAAGCCAGCAATCTGCAAGTCAACGGGCAGGGGCAAGTGATTGTGATGGATTTGGACAGCATGCGTCAGCATCGCACGGCTGCCAGCGCTTTGCGTGCCCATGTTAAAGACCTGCGTCGCCTGCTGCAAAATTGGAAAGACGACACTTCGCTGTATAATGCGTTGCTTAAAAGTTTACGCGTGGTCTATGCTGACCCTACCCCGTTACGACA
>CAYYBN010000075.1:6238-8128 GCA_964470225.1 uncultured Methylotenera sp.
CTTACCCACGAGTCCCTGCATGATTGTTTTAGGCTTATCTGGCGCCCTCGGGCATGATGCCTCTGCTGCCATTCTGGTGGATGGCAAAATTGTGGCTGCCGCCGAAGAAGAGCGTTTTATCCGTGACAAACACGCCAAAAATCACTGGCCTTATGAAGCGGCCAAGTTCTGCTTGCAACAGGCGGGTGTGCGACCCGAACAAGTTGATATTGTGGCCTTTCCATATGGGGAAATTCCGCTGACATCTGCTGCACGTTGGCACTATGCCAAACGTTACTGGTATGCGCCTGACCGTGCCTTGGATGCGATTTTTAACGGTAATCGTCGTTTCCGTCGCAACCGAGACAAATCACTCAAATTAATGCAAGAACTGGGCTTGAACAATGCCCAATATGTGTCGGTAGAGCACCACCTCGCGCATGCCTCCAGCGCCTATCATTTAAGCGGCTTCAAGGAAAAAACCGCGATTGTCGGCATTGATGGCAAGGGTGAGTACGCGACGACATTTTTCGGCTATGGTGAACACGGCAAAATCCACAAAATCAAGGAATTTTACGACCCGGATTCACTAGGCGGCATGTATGGCGCGATCACCGAGTACCTGGGTTTTGAAATGCTGGATGGCGAGTTCAAGGTAATGGGCATGGCGCCGTATGGCGACCCGAACAAATATGATTTAAGCCGCCTGGCCAAATTTGAAAATGGCGAGCTGGTCATCAATACCGAGTATGTCAATGTGGTTGGCTTGCGCCGCTATAAAGAAACTACACCTGAAGGCAAGTCTAAAGGTTATTACTTCACGCCAAAACTGATCGAATGGCTGGGCCCCAAGCGTGAAGGCGACGAGATTGATGATCCGTACATCCATTATGCGGCCAGCGTGCAAAAGCTGCTTGAAGACCTGGCCTTGCAAATGATTGAGTATTATCTGGGCGACATCATCCGCGAGACCGGCAAGATTGTGATGGCCGGGGGCGTGGCGCTCAATGTCAAACTCAATCAGCGCATCATCGCCTTGCCGCACGTCAAGGAGCTGTTTGTGCAACCGGCGTCCGGTGACAATGGTACCAGTCTGGGCGCGGCCACCTATGCCGCGCACCTGGCCGGTGAAACTATCCACAAAATGGAACATGCTTATCTGGGCCCGGCTTACAGCAACGAAGCCTGTATCGCCGCCTGCGAGGCGCATCCGGCCAAGCCCAAATTTACCCGCGTCGAGAATGGCCCCAAAGTGGCGGCCGCACTGCTGGCGGCAGGCAACCCGCTGGCTTGGTTTCAGGGCCGTATGGAGTTTGGTCCACGCGCGCTGGGGTGTCGCAGCATTCTGGGTGACCCGAGTTTCCCAGGGGTGGCGGATCGTATCAATGCACAAATCAAATACCGCGAACGCTGGCGGCCATTTTGCCCCAGCATGCTGGATACTGTGGCGGAAGATATTTTGCAAACCGACCATCCAGCGCCTTACATGACGTTTACTTTTGATGTGAACCCGGCCTGGAAATCACGTATCCCGGAAGTGGTGCATGAAGATGGCACCGCGCGTGCACAAATTGTCACCGAGGCCACCAATCAACGCTACTACGCCCTGATTAAACATCTGGAAGCCTTGCGCGGTAATGGGGTGGTGCTCAATACCTCGCTGAATCGTCGTGGCGAACCGATGATTTGTAGTCCGACCGATGCGCTGAATATGTTCTACGGCTGTGATCTGGAGTATTTAATGCTGGAGGATGTGCTGGTGACCAAGGCTTGATGCAACAGTGCTGACGTTAAGTCATTGGCGTGGTTAAATAAAACCCATGTTGGCCGGATTTTGGTTTGACGTGATGCAGCACTTTAGCGATAATCAGAAAGAGAAGCCGGTGTGAATCCGCCTATGAGAGCTTCCAG
>CAYYBN010000076.1:0-8117 GCA_964470225.1 uncultured Methylotenera sp.
GCCAACTCGGCATCCAGATCGGTGAGATCATTCTTGATGGCCACGCCAGCACGAAAACGCTTATCCGCTTGTATGCGCTGGCGCTCTAGCGAATTGAGCTTGTTTTGCTGGCTACGCAGTACGTCGCTGCTATACAAAACGTTGAAATATTTCTCGGTCAACCGAGAGAACAGGTTTTGCGCCTCCGATTGCAGTTGCAATTCTTGAATGGCGATGTTTTCACTGGCCTTATTATTTTCCGGCGCCAGGCCAAAATTTAATAAAGGCTGCTTCAGAGTCAGGGCATAGTTTTTGGTGGTATAACTGCGTTGACCAGCATTAAATGTACTCCCAGTGTCGGCATCGGTATTGCCACGGCCTTGATTGAGGGACAACTGCACCTTGGGTAGGTAGCCCGCTTTGGCTTTATCCAGCTCCAGCTTGCTGGCATCGACATTGAGCGAGGCCGCCTTTAACTTGGGGTCTTTTTTCACCGCCAAGGCATATGACTCAACCAAACCCATGGCATGGGTGTGTAACGACGCTAACAGTAACAGCCAACAACTGCCGTGCTTGAGATAAAACTTCATACTTACTCTTCTTTCAGGGATGCGGCAAAGCGTTTAATCAGCGGGTGCAACATATAAGTGAGGAAAGTACGTTCACCGGTTTTGATCACCACTTGCGCCGGCATGCCGGGCTTGAGGGTGCGGTTACCCAAGGTTTTCATGCCTTGTTCGGTGACCGCGATGCGGGCCAGAAAATATTGGCGACCTCCTTCCATCCGAGCATTCGGGTCAGTCATGATGTCGGACGAGACCGAGACCACCTTGCCATCTACCAGCAATTGCGGGGTATGGGCAAAGGCACTGAAGCGGACATCTGCAGGTTGACCAGTCGCAATCCGGTCTATCCATTGTGGCGGTATTTTTGCATCCAGCAGCAACTGTTCAGCTTGCGGCACGATGGTCATAATCTTTTGTCCGGGCTGAATCACAGCACCTACTGCCTGCACTTGCAGGCCGATGACCTGGCCATCCACCGGGGCACGAATCTCGGTTCGGTCCAGCTCATTTTTCAAAGCGGTGACTTTTTCCCCGTCGGCATCGACTTCCAACCGAATACGTGCCAGTTGCTCCTCGATATCCTTACGCTCGGCTTGCTGACGTGAAGTAATCTTGCTCTGGTATTGCAAGATTAGTTGTTGCGAGCGCTGGATATTGGCTTCCAGTTGAGAGAGGTCACCATTCAGCTGTGTTTCACGTTGCTGCAATTCAGAAAACTGGGTACGAGGCACATAGCCTTCATCCACAGCTTCCTTCAAATCGGCCATCTGGCGTTTAACCAGTTGTAATTCGGCCTGTTTGTTGTCTATGGTTTGCCGATTACCTACGATAGCAGCCTGCTCGGCGCGTATGGTTTCCTGCACTTGAGTAATGTCGGCTTGCAACAACTGCTGTCTGGCACGTAATAACTGCTGCTGGTCACGCATTTTGGCCTGCACGGTCCTATCCTTACTGGCTGCCAGCAAATCTGGGTGAAACTCGATCTGTTGTTTGCCATGCTGCTCAGACAGCAAACGGTTTTCATCCGAACGTATGCCCAGATAATGTTGGCGTGTTTCAGCATATCTGGCCTTGGCATTGGCAGCATCCAGCACCAGTAATACCTGATTTTTTTTGACAAACTCTCCTTCTTTGACCATCACTTGGCTCACAATACCGCCACTCAAGTGCTGTACTGCCTTGCTTTTGGTTTCCAGGCTGACTAAGCCATCGGATGGCACCCCTTCGTCTAAAGGGGCCAGCGCCGCCCAGGCCAGAAAACTGCCAAAGCCAACCACACACACCCACATGCCTTTGCGTATGGTGCTGCGCGTATCAATATCCAGACGCGTGGTGTCGTCTGGCCCCTGACCAAGATTATCGAATGCAGGCAAGCTTGCCTGTGCTTTTACAATAGCTGGTTTCACCCTATTCCCCTTGCACCTGCATGGCAGCAAATACCTTGTCGCGGGCATCGAATGCCACGCGTTTGCCTTGTGCCAACCACAGTATCTTGTCGGCCACGGCCAGTACCTGCTCGCGATGTGATACCACCACCACAATTTTTTGTTGCTGTTTCATTTGTAGCAAACTTTGGTTAAGGGCACGTTCACCGCTGTCATCCAAATTGCTATTGGGCTCATCCAAGACCACCAGTGACGGATTACCATACAGGGCACGTGCCAATCCCAATTGCTGTTTTTGTCCGCCAGACAACACCTGACCCTGAAAGCCTATCATGGTGTCATAGCCCCTGGGTAGTCGTAAGACCCAGTCATGAATACCCGCCAGCATGGCTGCTTGTGTGATGGCCGCTGAATCCAGCGCCGCAAAACGGGCAATGTTCTCGGCCACGGTGCCCTCAAACAACTGAAAGTCTTGTGGCAGATAACCGACACGCCAATCCATCAAGCCCAATGCAGCGTAGTCTACCACCATGCCGTTGAGTAACACTTCACCCTGAGTATGGTTGGCTAAGCCGAGCAAACTTTTAGCTAGGGTGGTTTTTCCACTGCCCGAAGGCCCCATCACAGCCACCACTTCGCCGGCCTGCAACTGCAGGTCTATGCCCTGCACTACCCATGCTTGTGGCTGATAGCCGGCGGTAAACTGACGTAACGCCAGTTGGTTGATAGACTCCACTGCAGGCAACCGTGGCTGGTCAACAGACGCCTGCTCGGTAAACAGGCCACTCAGTTGCTGATTGGCACGGGCAAAGGCCACCCATTGCGGCCAGAGTTGGGTCATCTGGTCAAATGGTGCCAGCGCCTTGGCCACAATGACATTGGCTGCAATCATGCTACCTATCGACAACTGGCCGTGAATGGCCAGGTAGGCGCCACCACCCAGACTCAGGCTTTGAACAGCATAGCGAAAGAAGCGAATCACCGACTGCATGGTCTGGCTGCGCTGACGTGCCGCTTCGCTGGCCGTAGCGACAGTCTGTTGCCATTGCAACCAGCGCTGCTTGAAGCGCTCGGCATAGCCCATGGCAAACATGGGCAGCAAGCTGCGCAAGTTGGCATGCACAAAATGCTGCTGCTGGGCAGCAAGTGTTTGTTGTTGTCGCGCCAGCGGTGCGTTCAGGCGGTGATTCAGCCATAGCAAACACAGTTGCAAGGCAATAATGCCCAAACTCAGCGCACCCAGCAGCGGGTGCAATAAAAAAGCGATAAAGATATACACCGGCGACCACAGCACATCAAACAGGTAGACCAGCGCCATGCCCGCCACAAACTGCTTGAACTCTACCAGTGCACGCAGATACTCAGACGGCTCGGTGGCTTTGTCTTTCAGATAATGTTGCAGGCTATTGGCAAAAAGCGGGTCGCTCAGGGTCACTTCAATTTTGCTGCCCAACGCAATCAATATTTTTGATCGCAGGGTATCGGTGTAACTCATCAGTAACAGCAAACCAACCACCGTCAGCGAGATGACCAGCAGTGAAGTCATGCTTTGACCAATTAGAATACGGTCATAAATCTGCATCATATACAGTGTAGGCGTGAGCGTCAGCAGGTTCACCAGCAGACTGAATAGCAGCACCCACGCAATTTCCTGCCTGAACCGCCCCAACAATTGGGCAGCCAAGCTGCGATGAAAAGTCATTACTGAAGTCATGGGCTCAACTTTTAATGGGCAATCTGGTCATTGGCAAGACGTTGTTTGGCTGCCTGCCCGGGGTCAGCGCGACTAATTTCAGCGGCAGGATACAGTTTTTGCATCACCTCTTGTGTTGGGCCTAGCAGACGCACTTCACCGCCCATCAGCAACATCAGCACATCGGCAAACTCAATATAGGCCTTATGGTGGGTAATCATGACCAGTGTGGTGCCTGCTGCCTTGAGATGCTGCAAGGCGTTTTTCAAGGCCTGTTCACCGGCTTTGTCCAAATTTGAATTCGGCTCATCCAGCACCAGTAACCGCGGCTGATGATACATGGCGCGGGCGAGCCCAATTAACTGGCGCTTGCCCCCCGGCAAAGTCACACCTTCACCGCCAACCTGAGTGTCTATGCCTTGTGGTAGCAGATCAAGGAAATCGCCCAGACCAGCCAGTGTCGCCGCTTGTAGGGCCTTGGCCGGGTCGGCGTCCACGACAAACCGGGCAATATTGTCAGCGATACTGCCTTCATGCAATTCGATTTCCTGTGGCAGATAGCCGATATGTGGGCCAACCTGTTGCTTGTCCCAGTCAAATAATGGGACACCATCCAGACGGACATAGCCATGGTCTGGCGACAATGCACCGGCAATCAGGCGTCCCAACGTCGTTTTACCGGCACCAGAGGGACCTATCAGCACCATGCACTGGCCTGGTCGCAAGGCAACGTTAATCTGCTTAAGTATAAAACCGTCATGCATGGGCAGCTTGACGCTGGCTTGCTCTACCGATAACTGGCCTTGTGGGGCAGGCAATGTCATTTGGCTGGCCGGGCGCGCATAGTCTTTAAGCAGGCTATCCAGTTGCTGGGTGGCGTCAATGGCATTGGTCAGCACCTTCCAGCCAGAAATCAGTTGTATCAGGGGCGTAACAAAACGCGTGGCCAGAATTGAGCTGATAATCATCCCGGAGCCGCCGATGGGTAAATCCCCTTGCAGTAATAACCAGCTGCCGACGCCCAACATGGCCGAACCCAGCAGTTGTTGCAACAGCTTGGAGGCAGACTGATAAAAGGTGGCCGCGAGTGAAGCCTGCGACTGATGATGCAGATAATCGAAATGTTTGCTTTTCCAGCGGGTTTGCAAGTCGCGGGTCATTTGCATGGCGCGTATGACTTCAGCATTTTTGACGATATTGTTTAACACCTGCTGCGACTGTGCCACTATCTGGTTGGCTTTGGTCAGGCTGGGATGGGTTGCACGCTCGTTGAGGATGGTCAACACTACCACCATGGCAGCAATCAACACGGTGATATGGCCTAACACCATACTGATGCTGTAAATACATAGCAGAAAAATCAGTGCAAACGGTAAATCCAGCACTGCGAGCAATGTCGGCGCCTGATAGAGTTGCTGAATTTTACGCAACTGTTCCAATGACGCACCACTGAAGGCCTGGTTGGTTTGAACACCACGGCGTACACCGGCATCAAAAATAGGCGATTGTGTCTGTAACACCAAACGCGCACCGGCCTGACTCAACAAGCTGTAGCGTACATAATTCAAACATTCCATCAACGCTAGTAACAGCAAGGCCAGCACTGTCAGCATCAGTAGTGTCGTCACATTACGGCTCATCACCACGCGGTCATACACCTCCAGCATATACCAAGATGGAATCAGCAACAGACCGTTGACACAGAGCGTAAATGCCAGCAAGGGCTGCAATGGCAACCGTTTCATCAGTGGAAAAAGATGGGAATTAAACAAAGCGGTATGTGCTCGCGTGACTTGTAGTTAAAATTTGTGCTAGCCAGCGATGATAGTGAAAGGTGACCGGTGAATCAAGCCAAATTTCTGCAGCAAAATGCTGTGAACAACAGCATGCAAACAGTATTTGGCAATAGTTTGTGTCGAATGGTGCGCTGGCCCGTAGTGGGGCAAAGGGCCAGATCAGGAGAGGCTAATCGACGCTTGGACAATGGTACCGCCGTCGGTACGCAGCGGTTCTATCATCAACTGGCCATGCAGGGCCGCCATGCGCTCCTGCATGCCGCGCAAACCAAAGGCATTGCCTTTGATTTTGTCCACCGGCTTGATCCCTATGCCATTGTCTTTGACAGACAAAATCAATTGCTTGTCCTGCAACAGCAAACTGACTTCGATTTGCGTAGCCTGAGCATATTTGGCGATGTTGGACAATGCTTCTTGGCAAATGCGAAACAATGCCATGGAGCTTTCTGAGTCGAGTTGCAACTCCTGACAGTTGGTGCTGTATTTACAGGCGATGCCCAGTTGTTTTCTGAACTGCGATACCTGCCAATCTAGGGCATCGACCAGCCCCAAGTCTAGAATATTCGGACGTAAATTGCCTGAAATGCGATGCACGGCTTCAAAGGTTTGGTCGATAATGGTTTGCAACATATTGGTTTGCTCTAGGCGGATGGCTTCGCCTTTGCCAATTTGCTGCACCATGGTCGACAAAGCCAGCTTCATGGCGGTGAGGTTACCGCCGAGGTCATCATGAATTTCACGCGCAATGCTAATCCGCTCTTGCTCCTTGATGTGATTCATATGCGCAGTCAACGCTTGCAAATCACGTTTGGCCTGCTCAATTTCATGTTTCTCGCGCTTGCTTTGCGTGATGTTAAGCATGATGCCATCCCATTGCACCACACCATCGGCAAGCACCCTTACCGAAGCACGTAGATTTATCCATTTCATGTCTTGCCAGGCATCAATCCAGACCCGGCCTTCCCAATCCAGGCGTTGCTGTTTTTTGACCGAGGTTTGCAATTGACGTAACAGTTCATCGCGGGCTTCGGTTTCCATGGCCGCAAAAAATAAATTGCTATCGGCCAGCAGTTGCAGTACCGATAAACCTAGTAAAGCCTCACAGCCGTCGCTGAGGTAGGTAAAGGTATAATTGCCCGCAGCCGGTGATTGCAGCTGAAATACCAGACCAGGCATGCTGGACACCAGCGCAGAAAAACGGCGATCACTCTCGCTCAGGGCTTGTTGTACCGCTGACATGGCACTGGATAAACGGGTCATGTTGGCTCCCTATTGTATGTGTTGTGTAGCATACCACGCAGCTTCCCTGCTGCCCATGCCAGGCAACTGGCCCGTGTGGGGCAGGCTATTGAATGCCAACGAGGCGTATGGAATGCTTCATTATCAAAAAAACCATCTGGGCGACTGCGCTTTTGCGCTACAATAGATGGGCGGGCCTCCCCGCATTGCAAGGTAGCCAACCTGGTCAGGTGCGGAAGCAAGCAGCCACAACTATTGAGCAAGTGCCGGGGGTTAGGCTCGCCCTTCCTGCTTATTTCCGTCTTTAATTTTTGGGCATGACTGTCTGTTGTGTCTGGCAAGTTCAGTGCTGTCAAGGTCGCTTTGCACGCCAATTTCAGCTAAAGTAACAGCCTTAATTGACAGCTTCATTCAACACGCATTTATTCCGGATTTGTTATGTCTTACCAAGTGCTGGCACGCAAATGGCGTCCGAAAAATTTTGGCAGTCTGGTGGGCCAGGACCACGTGGTACAAGCATTGGGTAATGCACTGAGTCAGCAACGTCTTCATCACGCGTATCTATTTACCGGTACGCGCGGTGTGGGCAAAACCACCTTATCCCGCATTCTGGCCAAATCTCTAAACTGTGCTACCGGCATTACCGCCACCCCCTGTGGCGAATGTGACGCCTGTCGCGCCATTGATATTGGCCGCTATGTCGATTATGTGGAAATGGATGCAGCCTCTAACCGCGGTATTGCTGACATGGTCAGCCTGTTAGAGCAGGCTATTTATGCACCCTCGGCTGGTCGCTTTAAGGTCTACATGATAGATGAAGTGCATATGCTGACCAAAGAGGCGTTCAATGCCATGCTGAAAACGCTGGAAGAACCGCCTGGGCATGTAAAATTCATTCTGGCCACCACTGATCCGCAGAAAGTCCCGGTGACCATACTCTCGCGCTGTTTGCAGTTTAACTTGAGGCAAATGGCCAGTAGCACCATCACTGCCCATCTGCAACAGGTGCTGGGGGCCGAGCAGATTCCGTTTGATGCCCCTGCCCTGCAACTGATTGCCCGTGCGGCCAGCGGCAGTATGCGCGATGCCTTGTCGCTGACTGACCAGGCCATTGCTTACGGTAACCAATCGGTACGCGAATCCGACGTACGCAGCATGCTGGGCGCCATAGACCAAAGTTATTTGTATGAACTGGTGGCAGCCCTGATTGCCAGCGATGCGCCCGCCTTGCTCAATATTGCCCAGCAAATGGACAGCCGCAGCATCGGTTTTGAAAGTGCGCTGAATGATTTGGCGGCGCTACTGCATCAACTGGCCATCGCTCAGTACCAGCCTAGTGCCATTGCCGACGACCATCGCCGAGGTCTCCCCGGCGTCCATAAAGTCTCCGTCCGCGTTGAGGTCCGTCAGCACCAGCACGTTGTCCTGCGGGTCGGTGCCGGACGACACAAGCCCCAGC
>CAYYBN010000077.1:0-7989 GCA_964470225.1 uncultured Methylotenera sp.
GATGCCGGAAACGACTTTCTCGATGGTGGCGCAGGCAATGACTTTCTTGATGGCGGTGCCGATAACGACACACTAGAGGGCGGCGCAGGCGCAGATATGCTGCGTGGTGCGGCTGGCGCAGACACGCTACACGGCGGCGATGGCAACGATACGCTCAGTGGGGGTGAGGGTGACGATACCGTGCAAGCCTTCTATTTCATCGCCGACGGTGCAGGCAACTTTGTGGTATCCGACGATGCAAGTGCTGACCAATTGCTAGGTGGTGACGGCAACGATACGCTAGACGGCGGATTAGGGGCAGACACCCTTGCTGGCGGCATGGGCAGCGATACCTATCTGATAGACCTGAATAGTAATGGACAGCTACAGGACCGGGTCATTGAAGGCAACCAGGCGAGCAGTCAGGACATCATTATTCTGCGTGGCACTTACCTGTTAGCCAAGGCAGTCACGCTAACGCTGCCTAATCAAGTAGAAGTGCTCAATGCCAGCGGCACTGGCAGTAGCCTGCTCAACCTCACCGGCAACACTTTGAAAAATCTGCTGGTAGGTAACAGCGCCAGTAACACACTGAATGGTGGCTATGGTGTGGATACTCTGATAGGGGGTGAAGGTGCCGATACCTACATGGTTGACCACCCTGACGATATTGTCGAGGAGTCATCGGTAAACAATGACATAGATACGATACTTTCCAGTGCCAGTTACCGCTTGAACGACCAAAATAGCAGCGGCGTCGAGCGGCTGATTCTCACGGGCAGAACGCACATTCAGGCTACCGGCAATGCACTCGACAACACCCTCACTGGCAATGCTGGGTACAATCGCCTTGATGGTGGCGCAGGCAGGGATACCTTAACTGGTGGTGCTGGGGCCGATGCTTTCGTGTTTAGCGACAGTGCCTACGCGACTGACCAAGTGCTGGATTTCATCTCACATACTGACCAACTGTATTTTGCTGCTTCGGTATTTCAATCGTTGCGCAGCCTCAACACCCTCACTGCGTTAGGGGTCGCGTTGGATAGCGCTGACTTCTACAGTGCCAACACCATCGACGCCAATGCCAATACTGGCGCCCACCTGCTCTACGCTACCAGTACCGGCACCTTGTATTACGATGCCGATGGTACTGGTCAAACGGCGGCTATTGCGGTGGTACAGTTAGGTAGCAACACCCTCTTGAGCGCCACAGATATTTGGCTTTTTGCCTGAACACTTTAATTCACTGTAAGCAGTAAAGCCCGCAACAAAAAACCCGACTTTAAGTCGGGTTTTTGTCATTTCAGCCTGAGCTAAAATTATTTGTTCATGACGTACATGGTCACTTCAAAGCCAAAACGCATTTCAGTAGCTGCTGGTTTAGTCCACATGGTGTTTCTCCTTAAATTGAGGGGTATATCGGTACAACGTGTGAACAGTATGCGCTTGCAACGGATTTATGCAGAGGGCTGTTTTACCTGAATCGCCCTCATGATTTTCACCAGCGCGACCTGTGCGTTAAACAGCCTTCTCGAATACCGCAGCAAAAAAGCCATCGGTGCCATGCAAATGCGGCAGTAATTTGAGATAGTCGCCGGTATTCAAGTCTATATTCTGCTGCGCCAGCACCTCGTGAGCAGGAATCAACTTGAACTCCGGATGCGCTTGCAAAAAAGCTTCGGCGATCGCCTCATTCTCGTCACGCAACAGGCTACACGTGGCGTATACCACACGGCCACCGGCCTTACACAGCTTGGCCGCACGGGCGAGGATGTTGCTTTGTTTGACGTTTAGCTCGGCCACGTCTGCTTCGGTCTGACGCCATTTCAAATCTGGGTTGCGGCGCAAGGTGCCCAAGCCGCTACAGGGCGCATCGACCAACACACGGTCAAATTTGCCATTCAGGCGTTTGAGTTTTTGATCGTTTTCGTTGGCGATGACTTGCGCATGCAGGTTGGACAGTCCGCTGCGTTTCAAGCGTTGCCCCAGATTGTTCAGGCGTTTTTCCGAAACATCAAAGGCATATAGGCGGCCAGTATTTTTCATCAATGCGCCCAACGCCAGTGTTTTGCCCCCAGCACCGGCACACAGGTCAGCCACCCTCTGGCCGCGCTTGGGGGCGACCAGATAGCTGAGTAACTGACTGCCTTCGTCCTGCACTTCGATTTTGCCTTCGGTAAACAAAATATGTTTGCCGATATTCAGTCGCGCACCCATGCGGATGCCGGTCGGCGAGTATGGGGTGGGTGCAATCACGTTATCTTTAACCGTGTTTTCGGCCAGCATGCGTGCCAGTACTTCTTCACGGTTAGTCTTGATGGTGTTGACGCGCAAATCCAGACTGGCTTGCTCAAACATGCTGCGGCAAATGGTCATGGCCTCAGCTTCGCCATACTGGGCTGCCAGTTTGTCCCAAAACCAGTCGCGCACATCGGCCAAAACGGCGGGGGCAAAGCCTTCGCTGTTTCTGGCTTTGATGGCTACGGCCCATTCTTTCTGGCGTTCATCTAGTAAGTCGTCCAAGTCACGGATGCTTTTACCTTCGATTTTGAGCAGTAAGGCGATGATGAGTTTACGCGTATCCTCGTGGTCATCCGGGCCTTCGAGGGTCACCGCGCTCAAATAGCGGTAGCGGCGCAACACACCGTAGGCGGTTTCGGCCACCCAGGCGCGGTCTTTGGTGCCTAGTTCGCGGTGCTGGCGAAAAAACTCGCTCAGCTTGGCATCGGCGGGGCTGTCAAATTGCAGCAAGTCATTCAGCAGCATTGCCGTCTGGCGCATCAGGTTCTGGTTCATAGCGTTCTCTTTTTACGATATTGGGTGGCGATTACTCGGCCTGGATACTGGTGGCCACCTGTTCAATCACCTGGCCGTTTTTTGTCAGTATGCGGATTTTAACCGGCAGGTTGCGATAATCGCTGGCCAGCCAGAAATCCACTTTTTCATTACGGTCGCCACGGGTATGGGCAAGGTGCACGGTTTGTACGGTTTGCGTACCTATGGTCAGCGTTTCCTCACCCTCAAACTCGTACTCATACTCGCCAAACCGGCGACCATTGGTTAAAAACACATGCAGCTCCTGCAAGGGCGGCACAAACATAAACTGGTACATAAAGCTGAGCATGTCCTGTGCGCCTTGCGGCAAATCATAAGGGTCTTCGCGGCCTTCGGTTTTCAGCGTCAATAACCGCTTGTCCCAGTCAAATATCGCTTCGTGGGTGCGGTCGGCACGCGATCCCAGCGCATAACGGTAAAACAATGGCCGCAAACCCTGCTGGCGAATTTCGCCACGGCTCTCCTGCACCAGCTTGGGGTAGAGCAACTTGATCAGCCCTTTACCCTCAACCTCCCAGCGCAGCGTATACTGCCCGCCATCGGTTTGCGCATAACGAATACTGGCACTTCCTAGCGCCTGACTGCCGCCATTCAGGTACAGGGCAAACTGCGTGGTGGCCTGCTGGTAGGGTGTGGCATTTTCCGGCGCATCCTCGGCCGGTAGCTGACTCTGGTCCTGATGCCAGGCCTCGATTTCGGCTGCCCGCATGGCTTCGTCGTCAACGCTATCAGCGACCGGCTCGCTGGCTGCCGGTGCAAGCGGGTTAATTTCGGCAGCCGGGTCTGGGGTCACAGGGGCTTCTTTAGTGGGCTCAGACTGGGGTGGCCGTTGACGCGGTGGTTGGCGACGAGGTGAGTCAGGGGGGACGTCATTTCGTGGTTGTGGTCTGGCCACCGGACTCAGACGCGCCTGCAATACCGGGCTGGAGGCTTGCATGTCGCCCATCCAGTCTGGCCAGCCCAGCTCGCGTAACAGCAGCACATGGACTAGCACCGACAGCAACAAAGCCAGCAGCAGTTGCCGCGAGCAAAGTTGTTTGCACTTGGCGATGAAAACGGGGCGTGTAATCACATCGGTTCCTGATGATGGCAGCGCATGCGCAGTGACACGCTCACCCGCCCATACTCCATTTCAGGGCTGCGAACGCACACTGGTGATGACTTGTTCCAGCTTGCGTCCGTCATCGACAATTTCCAGCTTGACTGGCAGATAGCCCTGGTCACGGGCCAGATAGAGGGTTTTATCGCCATCCACTTCGCTGAGTTTAACCACCTGAAAACGTCCGGCGGGTGTGGTCAATGGCGCCGATTCTTCACTGACCACAAACTTACGACTGACCAGTTTTTTGCCATTGGTCACCGGCACCATCAGTTGGGTTGCCCGTGGCGGTTGCCAGATAAAGCAGTACATAACGCTTAGCAGGTCTTGCGTGCCTTTGCTTAAAGGCACCGTTTCCTGCTCGCCTTTCACCTGCATGGTCAGCCGTTTTTTATCCCAGTCAAAATCGGTAATCAGCGCCTTCTTAGCCTGCTTGGAGGGCACCGATTCGAAATGGTCAGGCCGTAACTGGTTGGCCACCACCTGGCCGCGACTGCTCATGCGCCGCTGCCCCATCAGCCGGTACAGGCCGACACCTTGCGTTAGCGAATTCAATGCATAACGCGCCCCGGTCATCACCAGTTGTTCTTTCACCGTGCCTATGGTGTGGCCTTGCTCCATCAGGGCAAAGGTCAGCTCCAGTTGTTTGGGCGCAGCCTGTAGTGAGGCCATGCCCGCTAACAGTAGCGTGAGGCCAACTCCGCATCGCCGCAGCCAGTGGCGCATGCGTTTACACCACCACCGTGGGCGCTTCACCCGCCTGTTGTGCGCGTACCTTGCCAATGCGATAGACCGTTTCACCCGCCGCTTGCAACACGGCATAGGCTTGGTCGGCATGCTCGGCAGCCACAATCACCGCCATGCCTATGCCACAGTTAAAGGTACGGTACATTTCCAGCGGCGCGATGTTGCCTTGCGCCTGTAACCACTGAAACAGCGGCGGCAATGTCCAGCTAGATTTGTCGATTTCTGCCGTCAGGCCATCTGGCAATACGCGCGGAATGTTCTCGGTAATGCCGCCACCGGTAATGTGCGCCATACCCTTGACCGGCAGCGTATCCAGCAATTTGAGGATAGATTTAACATAGAGTTTGGTCGGTGCCATCACCACGTCCTTGAACGGACGACCATGAAAGTCTGACGCCATGTCGATGCCAGATTTATCAATCAGCTTGCGAATCAGCGAATAGCCGTTGGAGTGTGCGCCACTGGAGGCCAGCCCCAGCACCACATCACCCGCCGCAATGGTCGTACCATCAATGATTTTGGATTTATCGACACAACCGACCGCAAAGCCTGCCAGGTCATACTCTCCGGCTGGATACATGCCGGGCATTTCGGCAGTTTCACCACCCACCAGCGCACAACCGGATTCTTCGCAACCTTGTGCGATACCCTTAATCACGGCGGCGGCTGTACCCACTTCGAGTTTGCCACAGGCAAAATAGTCGAGAAAAAACAATGGCTCGGCGCCTTGCACCAGAATATCGTTGACGCTCATGGCCACCAGGTCTATGCCCACAGTGTCGTGCTTGTTAAGCTGGAATGCCAGCTTGAGTTTGGTGCCCACACCATCGGTGCCTGAAACCAAAATCGGTTCTTTGAATTTTTTTGGCACGGCAAACAGCGAACCAAAACCGCCGATGCCACCGAGCACTTCCGGACGCATCGTGCGTTTGGCAAATGGTTTAATCTGCTCTACCAGCGCGTCGCCAGCTTCAATGTCCACGCCTGCGTCGCGGTAAGTAATCGAGGTGTTGTCGGATGATGTTGTCAAAATAGTCCCGTTTCTGTGATTGCCCGAACTCTCTGTTAAGGCCGCCTGCATGCCAGACCGCCTGCCAGATGAATTTTCAGTATAATTTGAACAAACCATATTTTAACGCATCTTGGCGTGGACACCTACGCCTGCACAGGAAGCCCAGCCGCCATGACAGATACCGACCGTAACAAAGCTGTGGCCACGCAGTTTGTCAGTGATCACCGCTGGTGGCTGGTGGTAGCGCTGCTGGCTTATGTGATTTACCTGCTAGAACCGATACTGACACCATTTCTGGCAGCCGCAGTCATCGCCTACATGCTGGACCCGCTGGTAGACCGCCTCAGCGATTCCGGCCTTGGGCGATGGGTGCTGGGCCGCACACTCGCCACCTTGCTGGTGATGTCGGCGCTGATACTGAGTATTATCGGCCTGCTGCTGATTTTGATTCCACTGCTGCAACAACAGTCAGACCTCATTGCGCAACGCCTGCCCTTGCTGATTGAGCATTTTCATAACCAAATTGAGCCGTGGCTGCTCAACCGCTTTGGCATACGCCTCGACCTGCACCAACAAGATTTGCAACGCATGGTCAGCGAGCACTGGCAAACCGCTGGCAACCTGATGGGCAGTGTGCTGCTTAGCGCTGGACAAAAAAGCATGACCCTGCTGGGCATATTTGCCAACATGTGTTTGTTACCGGTGGTGCTGTTTTACTTTTTACGCGACTGGGATGTGATGGTGTCGCAAGTCGGGGAGCTGATTCCGCGCAACTGGAGTAGTCAGGCACACCAGATCGGCCTCGAAATTGACTGCGTGGTGGCCGAGTTCCTCCGCGGCCAATTGTCCGTCATGTTGTCCTTGTGCGTGTTTTACAGCGTGGGCCTATGGCTGGTCGGCCTCGACATGGCGCTATCGATTGGCCTGATTGCCGGTCTGCTCAGCTTTGTACCCTACCTTGGTTTTGCGCTGGCCTTTGTCATGGCGGTGCTACTGGCCCTTTTGCAGTTTGCCTCATTGTCGCAAGTGGTGCCGGTACTCATGGTGTTTGGCATAGGCCAACTGGTAGAAAGTTTTATTCTGACGCCTATATTGGTCGGCGACCGTATCGGCCTGCATCCGGTGATTGTGATTCTTGCCTTGATGGCAGGCGGCCAACTGTTCGGCTTTGCCGGAGTGCTGCTGGCCTTGCCGGTGAGTGCCGCCATTGCCGTGGGCGTGCGACACACCAAGCAAAGCTATTTGCGCAGTGAGGCCTACCTGAGCGGCCAGCCGCAGATTATCCACCCGGACGACCCAACTGGCGTCTGAGACTGCGGTTACGCCTACTGTGAAACAACTCCTGCTGAACATACAGCCGCCTGCCGCACCGGGGCTGGATAACTTCATTCCTGGCCAAAACGGCGAAGCGCTGGCCAGCCTGCAAACCCTGTTGGCGGGCACCAGCAGCACACGCTTTATGTATGTGTGGGGCGCAGTCGGCAGTGGTAAAAGTCACTTGTTGCTGGCAGCACAAGCCTTGGGGGCACACATTGCCGACGATGTGCAGGCGCTGGATGAAGAATCGCAGATTGTATTGTTTGATACCTTTAACCACATCAAAGCCGAAGGTGGCCTGCTGGTCACCGCGGGTCGCCAAGCCCCTAGCCAAATGGGTTTGCGCGCGGATTTAGCCACCCGATTGGCTTGGGGTCTGGTGTATCAACTCCAGCCGCTGACCGATGAAGAAAAATCACAAGCACTGCGCGCGCATGCCCGCGAACGCGGTATGCGCCTGCCAGAAGACGTCATTAGCTATTGTCTGCGCCATGTACGCCGCGATCTGCCAACCTTGATGGCGGTCCTGGATGCACTGGATAAATGGTCACTGATGCGCAAAAAACCGGTGACCATGCCGATGTTGCGGCAGATTCTGCAAACCGAGTTATTTGAATAAGCCCCTGTTGCTTGATTACTGATAATAAAAACGCCTTTATCTGCGACAGGCTGTACTAAAATAGCTCCCATAAGATGTAAGCCGCGATTTTTTAACCCACAAATGATAGATAACTACTATCCACGAGGTTGTCATGCTCCGTATCACCGAACTCAAACTGCCGATTGAACTGGCAGACACTCTCAAACATCAGGACGACCAGATTCGCGCTGCCTTGCTCAAACGGCTGGAAATTCCCGAATCCGAGCTGGTCAGTGTAGAGATTTTTAAACGCGGGGTCGATGCGCGTAAATCGCATGCCATTTTGTATGTGTATAACTTGGATGTGGAGGTCAAAAACGAGGCGAAGATACTCGCCAAGTTTAAAAAAGACCCGCATAT
>CAYYBN010000078.1:0-7981 GCA_964470225.1 uncultured Methylotenera sp.
TCCTGAATGCGCTACGCACAGGTGTTCAGTACTTTCGCAATCTCTGTAATGTATACTCACTCAGCGCATGTGCTTTTAATTGATCCTTGATTGAATTTACAGAAAGCATACCGCTCATACCCAACATGCGATTAATAAAACATGATTGGGTCTTTTTGTGTCTGGCATTGGCGGGTTTCTCCGGGCAATGGGTATTTGCTCAACCGGATGCTAACGCGCCTGCTCGTTATGAGTTTTATCCACCCAGCAGCGATGCCACCGGCAAAGTATTTATGGGGCGTGAAATTGCCCATGTGATGGGGTTTCAGGGGGCGGCGTGGTTGGAGCGGGATAGCCGGGTGGTTGAAGAGCGCACCGATATGCTGGTGAAGGCGCTGAATTTAACAGCAGGTATGCGGGTGGCGGATATTGGTGCAGGCACTGGTTTTTTGTCGCGTGAAATGGCTCAATTGGTGGGTGCGCAAGGACAGGTGTTTGCGGTGGACATCCAGCCTGAAATGCTGGGCAAGCTGAAAAAATTACAAAAAACCTACCCCAATATCACGCCGGTGTTGGCGGGTGAACGCACCACAAACCTGGCACCTGACAGTGTGGATTTGGCCATCATGGTGGATGTGTATCATGAGCTGGCTTATCCGTTTGAGGTGATTGCAGACACCCTGCATGCGCTAAAGAAAAATGGGCAGTTGGTGCTGGTTGAGTTCCGCGGTGAGGATGCTAAGGTGCCGATTAAACCCAGCCATAAAATGACCGAAGCGCAAATCATCAAAGAAATGCGCGTGCATGGTTTGCGGCACGAAAAAACCATCGCCAGCTTGCCGTGGCAGCATATTGTGGTGTTCACCAAACCATAAGTTGTGATGTGCGGTTGCATGCCGTGCTTAAATGCGAGCCTCTGAATAAAGCGCCTCTTCTAAAAGCATGCTGTAACAATGATGTAGCCATTTACTTTTAGGTGGTGCAAGCGTGTTGAGCGATAATAGCGCCCTCAGCGTTGTTGCCACATTCTGGAATGCCTCATGGAAGTCAAAGTCAATTTTCTCGATAAGCTGCGTCTGGAAGCCAAGTTTGATGATTTTACGGTGATTGCCGACCAGCCTATCCGCTATAAAGGCGATGGCTCGGCGCCGGGTCCGTTTGATTACTTTTTGGCGTCATCGGCCTTGTGTGCGGCGTATTTTGTGAAGCTGTATTGTAGCACGCGCAATATCCCGACCGAGCATATCCGCTTGTCGCACAACAATATTGTGGATCCGGAAAACCGCTACAAGCAAATATTCAAGATACAGATTGAGTTGCCTGCGGATATCTCAGAAAAAGACCGTGTGGGTATTTTGCGCTCGATAGCCCGCTGTACCGTGAAAAAAGTGGTGCAGGCCGGGCCGGACTTTGTCATTGAAGAGGTGGCGAATCTGGATGCCGATGCGCAGGCCTTGCTGACGGTGAACACCTCAGCCGATGCGCAAACGTTTATCACCGGCAAAGATTTGCCGCTGGAGCAGACCATCGCCAATATGACCGGCCTACTGGCTAACTTGGGGATCAAGATCGAAATTGCCTCGTGGCGCAATCTGGTGCCCAATGTGTGGTCGCTGCATATTCGCGATGCGCATGCGCCCATGTGTTTTACCAATGGCAAGGGTGCGACCAAGGAAAGTGCGCTGGCATCGGCGCTGGGTGAGTATATCGAGCGGCTGAGTAACAACCATTTTTATGCCGGGTCTTACTGGGGTGAAGAGATTGCCAATGCTGAATTTGTGCATTACCCCAACGAGCGCTGGTTCAAACCTGGGCGCAAGGATGCCTTGCCTAAAGAGATTCTCGATGACTACACACGCGCTATTTATGACCCGGAGGGCGAGTTGCGAGGCACACACCTGATAGACACCAACTCTGGCAATGTCGCGCGTGGCATTTGTGCCTTGCCGTTTGTGCGGCAGTCAGATGGCGAAACCGTGTATTTCCCGACCAATCTGGTGGAAAACCTGTTTGTCAGCAATGGCATGAGCGCCGGGAATGCGTTGGCGGAAGCACAGGTGCAATGTCTGTCGGAGATTTTTGAGCGTGCGGTGAAACGCGAAATTATCGAAGGTGAAATCGCCTTGCCGGATGTGCCACCAGAGGTGTTGGCAAAGTATCCCGGCGTAGTGGCAGGGATACAAGGGCTGGAAGAACAGGGCTTCCCGGTGTTAGTCAAAGATGCTTCGCTGGGCGGCCAGTTCCCGGTGATGTGCGTGACGCTGATGAACCCGCGTACCGGCAGTGTGTTTGCCTCGTTTGGCGCCCACCCGACCATGGAAGTGGCGCTGGAACGTAGCCTGACCGAGTTGCTGCAAGGTCGCAGTTTTGAAGGCCTGAATGATTTGCCGCAACCGACCTTTGCCAGTGAAGCGGTGACCGAGCCGAACAACTTTGTTGAACATTTTATTGATTCGAGCGGCGTGGTGTCGTGGCGGTTTTTTAGCGCCAAGTCGGACTATGACTTTGTGGACTGGGATTTTTCCGGTAAGGCCCAAGGTAGTCAAGAAAGTGCGAGCGCTCAAGAGGCCGCAACCCTGTTTGGCCTGCTAACCGAACTGGGTAAAGAGGCGTATGTGGCGGTCTATGACCAGCTGGTCGGCGCATCGAGTACCGTGGCTTGCCGCATACTGGTGCCGGGCTATTCAGAAATTTACCCGGTGGAAGATCTGATCTGGGACAACACCAACAAGGCGCTGCTGTTCCGTGAGGCTATTCTCAATCTACACCGTCTGGATGACGATAGCTTGGCAACGCTGCTTGAGCGGCTGGACCATAACGAGCTGGATGATTATGGCGATATTGCCACGCTTATCGGTGTAGCGTTTGACGAGAACACTGTCTGGGGCCAGCTCACGGTGATGGAGTTAAAGCTGCTGATTCACCTGGCCTTACAGCAGTTGGAGGAAGCACACGATCTGGTTGGGGCGTTTTTGCAATACAACGACAACTCGCTGGCTCGCGGCCTGTTTTATCAGGCAGTCAATGTGGTGCTGGAAGTGACGCTGGACGACGAGCTGGACTTGGCCGATTACGAGGTCAACTTCCGCAAGATGTTTGGCGATGAACGCATGGATGCTGCCATCGGCTCAGTGGATGGCAGTGTGCGCTTTTATGGCCTGACGCCGACTAGCATGCAACTGGAAGGGCTGGACAGGCATCATCGCTTGATAGACAGCTATAAGAAATTGCATGCGGCACGCGCCAAGTGTATCGCTTGAGCTAAGCCAGGTTTGAAGGCTCTTTCTTTGAATACAAAGCTGAAAAAGCACGTATAATGCAGTTACGCTGTGAACAACCAATCGTCACAGTGGTTTCTTACTTCTTAATACGAAGTCTCAAATAGCCGTTTCCTCGTTCGTTCAGATTGGTGTTGCCACTTGCAACTGACCAACGCCCAATAATGTTCACATGGTAGTTTTCTGCAGTAGGGGCTTTGTAGCCACGGCCAGATGCCCATGTGTTTTTCAAAAAGTGAATACCCTTGTTAGAACAACAGACCCCCGCAAACGTGACGTTTGCTGATTTACATTTGTGCGCACCTGTGTTGCGCGCCATTGCCGATGCTGGCTATACCTCACCAACGCCGATACAGGCGCAAGCCATTCCCTACGTATTGCGTGGTGGCGACTTGATGGCCGGGGCACAAACCGGTACCGGTAAAACCGCTGGCTTTACTTTGCCGATTTTGCATAGGCTGGCTGCCCAGCCGCAGGACAAAACACAGCCTGGCAGACCACGTTGCCTGATTCTCTCGCCCACGCGTGAGTTGGCGGCGCAGATTGGCGAGTCGGTGACTACCTACGGCAAATACCTGCCGCTCACCAGTCTGGTGGTATTTGGTGGAGTTGGTATCAACCCGCAAATGGCCCGCCTGAATAAACCGCTGGATATTCTGGTGGCGACCCCGGGTCGTTTGCTGGATCTGGCGCAACAGAAGGCCCTGGATTTGTCTGGCATTGAGATACTGGTGCTGGACGAAGCTGACCGTATGCTGGACATGGGCTTTATCCATGACATTAAAAAAGTGTTGGCCTTGCTGCCCAAGCAACGGCAAAACCTGCTGTTTTCGGCGACCTTTGCTGACGAGATCAAGCAACTTGCTGATAGCTTGCTGCATCATCCTGACCTGGTGGAAGTGGCGCGCCGCAATGCCTCGAATGCCATGATTGAGCAAAGCGTACATATGGTGCCACAGGCGCATAAACGCGATTTGCTGTGCCATTTGATTCAACAACATTCTTGGCAGCAGGTACTGGTGTTTACGCGCACCAAGCATGGTGCCAACCGTCTGGCAGAAAAGCTGAACAAGGAACATATTCCGGCGATGGCGATTCATGGCAACAAAAGCCAGAATGCGCGTACAGCCGCATTGGCCGACTTTAAGGCGGGCAAGATTACTGCGCTGGTAGCCACCGATATTGCCGCGCGCGGGCTGGATATTGACCAGTTGCCGCAAGTGGTGAATTTTGAACTGCCAAATGTGCCCGAAGATTATGTACACCGTATTGGCCGGACTGGCCGTGCCGGGGCGACTGGTGCGGCGGTATCGCTGGTAGACCGGGAAGAACTCAAATTATTGAAAGACATTGAGAAACTGATTAAACGCGAGATTCCCAAGCTACCGGTGGAGGGCTTTGTCGCTCCGGCAAAGGTGGCCGAAGAAGCGGAACGCCCGCCGCGTGGCCAGCAACGAGGACCATCCTCATTCAAGCAGACCAATAGCAAGCAGGCGAATGCTAAGCAATCAAATGTCAAGCAGACACAGTCACCTCAGTCGCCATCCAGACAGCCTAGTCAGCAACCGCGGGGACGAGACTCTGAACAACCTGGTGCACAGACTAAAGCCAGACAACCCAACTCGCCAACACGGGATACGCGTGGTCAGCAGTCAAGCCGATCGTCACAGCATGCACAGGCACAAAAAGGCCAGTCCTCAGCACGTGATGGCAACGCGCAAGCTGGCCAGTCTAAACCGGCGCAGCCGCCTCGAGCTAACCATAGACCGCCTGCGCGGCCACAAGGGGCGCTGCTGAGTACACGGCCCAATACACAACGCCAAGGTTGAGCAAGCCACAACAAGGATGGTCATGCAGATTTGGGTAGATGCGGACGCGTGCCCGGTGGTGATTAAAGAGATTCTTTTTCGTGCCGCCGAGCGCTCGCGCATCCATACTATATTAGTCGCCAACAAGCTGTTACGCGTGCCGCCTTCGCCTTATCTGCGTGCCATGCAAGTGGGCAAAGGTTTTGATGTGGCTGACCATACCATTGTTGCCGCCATGCAGGTGGGCGATCTGGTGATTACCGCCGATATTCCGCTGGCGGCCGAAGTCATCGCCAAGGGTGGCCATGCGCTGAATCCGCGCGGTGAATTTTACTCTGTTGAAAATATCCGAGAACGCTTGTCCATGCTCGACTTTATGGAAAGCATGCGTGCCAGTGGCGTGGAAACGGCTGGCCCGGCTGCCATGCAGTCCTCAGACCGTCATGCCTTTGCCCGACAACTGGACCACTTTTTGGCGAGACAGGCCGCGCGCCCCTGAGTTATAACTATCATCAGCCTCACTTGGCAATGTTGACTATTTCAATTAGCGCTATTGCCTGCTGCGCTGGTTCGATTAAGATACCTGCATCAATGGGGAGTCAATATATGTGGATAGACCGCATGAAAAGTCGATTGAAATACATGCTATACGCCGTGTATTTGAGTTGTGGCCTGATTGCGCTGATGGCGGCCACCGACATCAGCTTTGACCTCAAATACCACGCACCATGGCTACATATATTTGTTGAACTGGTATTGTTGCTGACCTGCATATTGAGCACTTTGTGGCTGATACGTGGTATTTCACGTTTTTCACAACGCAGCATTGACCAGCTGGCGACGGAAATCGACCACAGTCAGGGGCAGTTGCACAGCTTGCAACAAGCACATGACAGTGTGCTGCAAGGGCTGGCTTTGCGTATTTCGGCACAGTTTGATGCCTGGCAGCTCACGCACTCCGAGCGTGAAATTGGCTTGTTGCTGATTAAAGGCCTGGCCATGAAAGAAATTGCCGAGGTGCGTGGCACGTCGGAACGCACCATACGCGAGCAATCGCGCAAAATCTACCAGAAGGCGCAATTGAGCGGTCGCTCGTCACTGGCTGCCTATTTTCTAGAAGATTTGTTACTGCCACATGCGCAACAGGAACGTGTGCCTGATAGCTAGCCTAATATCTCAGACTTGCTTGCATATCGCACTTGCTTTTTTAAATGAGAATAATTATCATTTAAAAAATACTATGCAAGGAGTGAGTACATGAGCCAGTCACAAATTGTTGGACAAACCACGCTAGAGGGTGCCTTACCCTGCCGGGTGTGTTTTCATCGTCAAACCGATACGGTCGATGTGCAGGTAGGGTGCACTACACTGTGCATGCCGGCACAACAATTTATTGTGATTCAGGAAATGTTGCGCAAAGCGGCTGCCCGCATTGTCATGCAAACTGAGGTTGCGGCGATTGAACCCCGGTACGAGGCTGGCCGAGGTTAATGCATGGCGGGCAGTATGGGCGCAGCCGCCCACGGCTGCGGCGAGGCGGCCTGTTGCTGGCCGGCATCAAACAAACATTGCTGATAATCGGCATCAAAAATCTTGCTGGCCGGTTTGCGCGCAATACAGGCGCTGGCCACCTGACCATTGGCCCACAAGCCTTGGTAATGATATTTTTCCAGCTCATTGGCCACCATAAATGCAGCATCGCTCATGCGCTGGTTACGACTGACTTCGCCAATCATATTCATGTAGGGCCGCCAGCCCAGCGCACTTAATAGCGGTTTTTCCGCGTTTAGCGTTTGGGCCACACCGGGGTGATTAATAATGGTCATGACGGTCACGGCTTTGTGTTGCACATTGAGCGCATTCAGCAAACTGGCATGTAAAAACAGCGGATAGCGGATGCCACCGTCTATATAAAGTTTGCGCTCTATTTCGCCACCACGCACATGGCTGGCCAGCATGGAAACCGGTTCGAACACCACCGGAATGGAGGCCGAGGCACGTATGCTGTTGACCAGGCAGGCCTGATGCGAGGGCTGACGGGCGGCCTGCTGAAACTGTGCGGTCAGGTCTATCAGTTCGAACTGGCCGTTATAGATATTGATAGCGCCAATGAGTATGATGCGGCCGCTGCGCTGGTACTCTTGCGCCAGGTCCTGAATCAACGTGGGCGTAAGTTGACGGTTAATTTCGTCAAAAATCAGGTCTGAGCGGTAAACACTTTTATCTCGCAGCAGACGCCAGGGCGCATTGAGTGCCAGCACGCGCTTGTCATCTATGCCTTGAAACAACTGGGCGAGCTGAGTTTGGTAGCGCTGGCGTACTTGCGGATCCTGCGCGGTGGCAAGATAGACAAACGGGGCCAGTATGGCACCGGCACTGACGCCGGTCAGATAGCAGGGCGCTGCATCACCCACCAGTTGGCCTCGTTTCAGCAGGCCAGTGATAAAACCGGCACCAAACGCTGCATCTGCACCGCCCCCGGACAAAACCATGGCCTGTAACGTGCCACCTGGGCGTACAAAACAGCTACTGGCAGCCGGTGTCAGTTCATCGGCTTTAGTCAAGGGTGATGTGGACTCCAGTGCCAGAGGCATGGACTGGATGTGGCACTGTGTAGATGGTCCGGGTGGCAGGCTGGCGCAGGCCGACAAATACATGCATAGCAGACCAAGCAACAAGCGGCGCATGCATGCAGTGAAAATATCAGGATTTTTCATAAGCACAAACGTGAGTTGAGGTTATCACAGCACGTTTGTGTTCGGCACTGTGAGGTCAGGCGGCTTCTTCCAGGGTTTGATTTACCTGTTTGGTCAGCTGTTGCAGGGTTTGGTTCAACGTCATAAAAGCGCTTTCTGAAAGCCCTGTATCGCAAGCCACCCGACGTTTTATGACAGATAATTCTTGGCGCAACGCCAC